>JAOTZB010000469.1 GCA_029861625.1 Acidimicrobiia bacterium | reverse complement strand
CGAAGTGCACGATCGAGACCTCCTGGTCGACCCGATCCTCGCGCACCAGCCCGACAGCCGTCGTTGATCAGGCCCTCAACCGGCTCGGCGGACCACCTGCGCGTTGTCGGCGCCCGACAACTTCACGATGCCTCGCGCCTCGGCCGCGCGGACGAAGCTGCTGAAGGTGCGGTAGCCGAGGTTGCGCTCGGAGAACGACTGATCTCGCTTTCGCATCGCGGTCTTCAGCCCGGTCAGCGGCACGTCGCCGTCGGCAAGGACGGCCAACAGGACCTGCTCGGCCTGTTCTTGAGCGGCGGCACCTCCCATGGACACCTCGGGGTCGCCCTCACCGCTGAGCGTCACCAGTCCTTGTTTCTCCAGGCTCGCCAGCAGAGCCCGGAACCCACGGAACCCCAGCTCGGTCTCGCTGAACGTCGGGTCCTTGCGCAGCACCGCCCGCTTCAGCGTGGATGCCCGCACGGATCCCGACGACGACTCGAGGCCGGCAAGCGTGCTCACGACGATGGCGGTGTCGGTGGTGGCAGGTTCTCCATCGTCGGTGCGGGTGTCGTCGTCGCCACCGACGAGGTTGTCGTAGAACATGAACTCGTCGCATGCCGACGGCAGCAGCTTCGACGTGGAGTCGCGCACGCCCACGCCGATCACGTGGCGGTCGAGCTCGCGCAGCTTCTGCACGAGAGGGCTGAGATCGCTGTCGCCGGTGCAGACGACGAACGTCGAGATGTACTCGCGGTCGAGCGCCAGCTCGACGGCGTCGACGGCCATCTTGATGTCGGCCGCGTTCTTGCGGCTGCCCCCCATCTTCTGGGGGATGTCGACCAGCTCGACGTGGTGACGGGTGAGCATGCGCCGGTCGTCGTCGAAGTAGGACCAGTCGGCGTAGGCCTTGCGGGTGATGACCCGGCCGCGCTCGGCCAGTGCATCGGCGACCACCCCGAAGTCGAAGGCACGGCCGAGATTGTCACGGCTGCCGATCGCCAGGTTCTCGTAGTCGAGGAACACCGCGAGACGCGGCTCGGGATCCACGTCGCTCATCCGACCTCATCTTTCATGTGACACCTCACATCGATCATGTCGGCCACCTTAGGTCGCCGGTGCGCCCGGCTTCGGCGGCTGGGAGGAGGACTGCCGGAGCTGCACGATCTCGCCGAGGATGGAGAGCGCGATCTCGTGCGGCGTCTCGGCGTGGATATCGAGCCCGATGGGCGAGATCACGCGGTCGAGCGCCTTCTCGTCGATGCCGGCCTCGATCAGTGCGTCGCGCGTCGCGTCCCATCGTCGGCGGCTGCCCATCACCCCGATCGACCGCGCCGCCGAGTCGACGACAACGGGGAGCAGGTCGAGGTCGACCTCCATGTTGCGGGTCACGACCACGACATGGGTCTCCTCGTTGATCTTCGCCTTCGCCAGGGCCTCGGGAATCGGACCGGAGAGCACGACATCCGCGGTCGGTACACGCTCGGCGCTGGCCAGGTCGGGCCGGTCGTCCAGGACCGTGACTCGGAAGCCCAACCAGTGGGCGAGCTCGGCCACGGCAGTGCCGACGTGGCCGCAGCCGACGACGACGAGATTCGGTTCGGGCATGAAGGGCTCCAGGTAGAGGCTGACGGATCCGCCGCAGATCCCGGGGTCGCCATGACCAGGGTCGACCAGGTCGAAGTCGAGGTGGCGGGGTCGGCCATCGGTGAGCGCCTCGGCCGCAGCATCGATGACCCGCGACTCCATCTCTCCGCCCCCGATCGTGCCGATCTGGCTCAGATCGCCACGGACGAGCATCTTCGAGCCCGCATGACGGGGTACCGAGCGGCTGGTGGCGACCACGGTGACCAGCACGACCGGGTCGCCGTCGTCGATCGCGCCGAGGAGATGGGCGAGCAGAGCCCGGTCGCTCGTCACGTGGACCTCACCACGGCGCGACAATCACGAAGTGACCACGCCGCGGCATCGTTGGAAGGTGGACATTGGCATCCCTCAGGACGGCTTGCTTCGATGGTCGAACAGAATGTTAACTTGGCGGGTGCCTACCTCGTGCTCGGACAGGTGCAGTCGTCGGGCCAGGATGGCACCGCGGCCGGCATCGGCTGGATTGCGGCCGCCTTCGTCGTCTTCGCGTCCTGGAAGCCGCTCCGCGCCCAGCTCGGCATCCCCGACGTGAGAGACGAACGATGACGGCCCTGCACGACGTCCAGCGTCCGCCGACGCGGGTTCCACGCTACGAA
>JAOTZB010000167.1 GCA_029861625.1 Acidimicrobiia bacterium | reverse complement strand
GCCGTCGATCTCGCCACTCGCGACGGCCCGTGCCATCGTGGCCGGGTCGGCGGTTGCCAGCACGTCGGCCGGGGCGCCGTCGCCGACCTGGGCGGCGAGGCTCGAGCTCGCCGCCAGGACCACCCGTACGTCGATGTCGGGGTGGTCGGCCTCGTAGGCCTCCTCGATGGCGGCGAACGCGTCGGTGAGCGACGAGGCCGCGAACACTTCGAGCGTGCGGTCGTCGTTGCCGCAGGCGGCGGTCAGCGCCAGGGGGAGTGCCATTGTGGCGAGCACCCGCATCACGCCGGTCGCTCGATCACCACGTTCGTCGACTTGACCGCGGCAACTGCCAACACGCCGGGTTCGAGGCCGAGGTCGCGGACCGCCTCGGCCGTCAGGAGCGACACGATGCGGTGGGGCCCGGCCTGGATCTCGACCTGGGCCGACACGTCGTTGGAGATGACCTTGGTGACGAGCCCGGTGAACCGGTTCCGGGCCGACAGCACGGCACCGTCGGAGCCGGCGTCGGCGGCGACGGAATCGGCGAGCTGGCGTGCATGGCGGGCGAGGTCGGCGCCGTCGATGACCCGATGGCCGCCCCCCGAGCGTCGGGCCGCCAGGTCCCCGTCGTCGACCCAGCGCCGGACAGTGTCGGTGCTCACGCCGAGCAGGTGGGCGGCCTGGCCAATCCGAAACTCGCTCATCCGAGAAAATATAGAGGAATATCTCGACAGTTCGACATTTCGTCGGCGGAGTAGGCGCACCAAACAGCATCCACGCCTCGTTCGGCCGCCGTCTCTACCGTTTCGGTATGCAGATCGAGCTTGCCGCCGACCTCACCGACGCGTGCGGCGACGACCCCACCCGGACCTGCGAGTGGGTGTTCGAACAGACCGACAGCGAGTTCTTGGCCGTTGCCGCGGAATGGGTGCTCGAGCGGCCGCTGCGCATCCTGTTGATCCTCGTCGTCGCGTTCGTCGTCAGCCGCCTGGTCCGACGGGCGATCCGCTCGTTCACGAAGCGACTGACCGAGACGACATCGGGGGACCGCATCCAAGAGCTCCGCGAGAAGGGGCCGGGCCGGTACCTGGTCGATCACGACAACGAGCAGCGTCTGGCGGCGCGATCCGAGACCATCGCGCACGTCTTGTCGAGCGTGGCGAGCGCCGTCATCTGGTCGATCGCAGCGCTCACCATTCTCGGCGAGTTCGACATCAACCTCGCGCCGCTGTTGGCCGGTGCGGGCGTGGCGGGTCTGGCCATCGGCTTCGGCGCCCAGGCGGTCGTGCGTGACTTCCTCGCGGGCATGTTCATGTTGGTCGAGGACCAGTTCGGTGTCGGCGACATCATCGATGCCGGTGAGGTCACCGGCACGGTCGAGAAGCTGTCGTTGCGGGTCACGACGCTGCGCGACGTGAACGGCACGGTCTGGCACGTGCCCAATGGCGAGATCCACCGGGTGGCCAATCTCTCCCAGCTGTGGTCGCGTGCAGTGCTCGACATCGATGTGGCCTACGAGGCCGATCTGCGATTGGCCGAGGGTGTCATCCAGCGGGTCGCGAACGACTTGTGGGACGACCCCGAGTGGGGTGGCGACGAGATCATCGAGCCGCCCGAGGTATGGGGTGTCCAGAGCCTCGGCGCCGATGGTGTCGCCATCCGACTGGTCGTGAAGACCCAGCCGAGCACGCAGTTCGCAGTCGAACGCGAGCTGCGGCTGCGCGTCAAGGAGGCGCTGGAGGCGGCCGGCATCGAGATCCCATATCCCCAGCGCACGGTGTGGATCCGCCACCAGGGCGAGCACCCGCCGACCCCTGCGCCCGATCCGAGCGAGGTGCCGGTCGCGCCGACACCGAGATCGCGGCAACAGATCATCGAGGACCTCGGCGACGGCGAGCCGGTCACGTGAACGGCGAACAGCGGCCGTTCGTGCTCGGCGTCGACCTCGACGGCGTGTGCGCCGACCACACGCTCGGTTTCCGCGCCGTCGTCGCGGCCGAGCGGGGTGTCGATCCCGAGTCGTTGACGCTCGAGCGGTCATGGGGGTTCTCCGAGTGGAACCTCGACGAAGCCGACTTCGAACGCCTCCACGAGCTGGCCGTCGTCCGGTATCGCATGTTGCGCGACCTCGAGCTGATCGAGGGCGCGGCCGACGTGTTGTGGCGCTTGTCCGATGCCGGAGTCTGGATCCGGATCATCACCCACCGGCTGTACACCAACTGGGGTCACGCGATCGCAGCGGGCGACACTGCCGAGTGGCTCGACGCGGTTCGCATCCCCTATCGCGATCTCTGCTTCGTCGGGGCCAAGCCCGACGTCGGCGCCGATCTCTACATCGACGACGGTGCCCACAACGTGTCGGCCCTGCGTGAGGCCGGCCGCGAGGTCATCGTGTTCGACGCTCCCTACAACCGCGATCTCGAGGGTCCCCGGGCCGAGCACTGGGGCCAGGTCGAGGAGCTGGTCACCGATGCGGTCGCCAGGTTCCAGGGTCGGGTCCAGACCCAGCTGCCGGGGTTCGACGCCGGCGCCGACCGGCTGGTCCGCCGCAAGGAGAACGGCTGAGCCGCCGCCGGGCGCTCGACGACCCGACGCAGCCTCTAGCCTGGCCCTGGTGAGCGACGCGAACGCCGAGAGCCCCAACGCTGTGGACCTGCCGAAGGCGTACGTGCCCGCCGACGCCGAGCCGGCGGCGAGCGCGAAGTGGGATGCGGCGCAGGTCTTCCACGCCGAACCGGTGTCCGGCGACGAGGTCGAGACCTTCTCCATCGTCATCCCACCGCCGAACGTCACCGCTCCGCTGCACCTCGGCCATGCGTTGAACAACACTCTCCAGGACCTGTTGGTGCGGTACAACCGCATGCGCGGGCGTCTGACGTTGTGGATGCCGGGGACCGACCACGCCGGCATCGCCACCCAGACCGTCGTCGAGAAGCGGCTGCTCTCCGAGGGTGTGAGCCGGCTCGAGATGGGGCGAGATGCCTTCGTCGACAAGACGCTCGAGTGGAAGGACGAGTACGAGGCGGTGATCCTCGGCCAGCTCGACGAGATGGGTGCGTCGTGTGACTGGGCCCGCACCCGGTTCACGATGGACGAGATGTGCAGCACCGCGGTGCGCCATGCCTTCTACGAGCTGTTCCGCGACGGCCTGGTGTACCGGGGGAAGCGCCTGGTGAACTGGGATCCGGTCACTCGCACCGCGCTCGCCGACGACGAGGTCGAGATGGAGGAGATCGCCGGGCACATGTGGTACCTGCAGTACCCGTTGGCCGACGGCTCGGGCCATGTCACCGTGGCGACCACCCGTCCCGAGACGATGCTCGGCGACACCGCCGTTGCGGTGAACGGCGACGACCCACGTGCGGCCGGGCTCCGTGGCAAGGAGGTGATCCTCCCGATCGTGGGGCGGGTTCTGCCGATCGTCGAGGACGACTATGTGGTCATGCCGGATCCCGACGGCGACGCCAAGGCCCAGTTCGCCACCGGCTTCTTGAAGGTCACCCCCGCCCACGATCCGAACGACTGGGACATCGGGCTGCGTCACGACCTGCCCGTCGTGAACGTGATGGGTCCCGATGCGACGATCAGCGATCAGTACGGCTGGGACGACGTGTCCGACGATGCTCGCGCCTACGTGGGGATGACGCGTGAGGATGCCCGCGACGCGATCGTCGCGTGGTTCGCGGCCAACGATCTGCTCGAGGAGACGCGCGACTACTCGCACTCGGTCGGCCACTCCTACCGGAGCCACGTGCCGATCGAGCCGTGGTTGTCCGACCAGTGGTACGTGCGGGTCACCGACGATCGCCTCCGTGGTTCGGCGTTGCGCGCCCAGTCGCCCGAGCAGCTCGCCGAGGTGCCCGACGGGGTCGGCGGCCGGGGCGACACAGCCGGCGACGGCGAGCTGCGCTTCGTGCCCGAGCGTTATGCCCGCACCTATGCCGCCTGGCACGAGAACATCCGCGACTGGTGCATCTCGCGCCAGCTCTGGTGGGGCCACCAGATCCCGGTGTGGAGCCGTAATGTCGCAGTCGATGCTGCCTCGGCCGAGGTGCGGCGTGCGCTCGACGCGACGGCCGAGGGCGAGGTCGCGATCGTTGCCGGTCAGTGGACACCCGCCGGGGCGGTGCACACCGCCCGCTGGGTGACCGACTCCGAGATCGAGGAGAACATCTGCATACCTCCCGAGCCGACGCTCGGTCGTCTCGCCGGCGATCTCGACGAGGCGGCGCTGGTCGAGTCGGTCGAGGCCGCCGGGTACACCCGCGATCCCGACGTGCTCGACACCTGGTTCTCCTCGGCGCTGTGGCCCCTGTCGACGATGGGCTGGCCCTGGCCCGACGACCACCCCGAGACGGTGGGGCTGCTCGACTCGTTCAACCCCACCTCGGTGCTGTGCACCGCACGCGAGATCATCACGCTGTGGGTCAGCCGGATGGTGATGTTCAACCGCTACTTCCGGGCGGGCACGCTGCCGTTCGACGACGTGTTCATCCACGCGATGATCCAGGACGGTCACGGGCAGAAGATGTCGAAGAGCCTCGGCAACGGTGTCGATCCGCGCGACATCATCCACAGCCACGGTGCCGACGCCATGCGTTTCACGCTCGTGCAGATGACGACCGATACCCAGGACGTGCGCATGCCCGTCGACCTGGTGTGCCCGTACTCGGGGCAGTCGTTCACGCCCGAGTCGATCACGACACCGGCCGGCCACGTGGTGGCGGCGCCGATCCAGACGTCGCCGGCCGATCCCACCGCGAAGATGGTGAGCGCGTACGGCGCGGCTGCGGGTGTGGCCACGCCGACCGACGAGATGCCGTTGGCCCGCAACACCTCGCCCAAGTTCGACCCGGGCCGGAACTTCCAGAACAAGGTCTGGAACGCGACCCGTTTCGCGCTCCGCCGGCTCGACGCCGCGACGCCGCTCGCCGAGCCGGTCGACCTCGGCGACGCCCGGTTCATCGACCGCTGGATCATCGGTCGGCTCGGCCAGGTGATCGCCGACGTCGAGATGGCGATCGAGCGCTACCAGTTCAACCTGGTGGCCGACATGTTGTACGCCTTCATCTGGAACGACGTGGCCGACCGGTATCTCGAGGCCGTGAAGCCGACGGTCGACGACGATCCGACGCAGCAGGCGGTGCTGGGCGCGGTGCTCGATGCGGTGCTGCGGCTCTTGCACCCGATCTGCCCGTTCGTCACCGAGACGCTGTGGCCCCATGTGAGCAATGCCAGGTGCGGCGACATCGTCGGCGTCGAGCTGCCCCCCTCGGAGCTGCTCGCTTCAGCACCGTGGCCGATCGTCGACGAACGGCTGGTCGACACCGAGGTGATCGCGACGTTCGCCCGCGCCGACGCGCTCGCCGGCCACGTCCGCACCCTGCGATCCGATCGCGACGTCAAGCCGAAACATCTCGTCACCTTGCACGTCGGCGACTCGGTTGCGGCGCTCGTGGCCGAGGTCGGTGGTGTCGTCGAGACGCTGGCCAAGGTGGGCGAGGTTCGTGGCCTCGATGAACGACCCGACGGGGCCAGCGCGATCCCGTTCGAGGGCTCCGAGGTGCTCGTGTCGGGCCTGCTCGACGAGCTCGACGTGGAGAGCGAACGCGAGCGGCTGGCGAAGACCATCGCCGACAAGACGGCGCAGCTCTCCGGCTTCGAGAACCGGCTCTCGAACCCGGGGTACGTGAACAACGCCCGGCCCGAGCTGGTGGAGGAGACCCGGACGTTGGCCGACGCGGCCCGGGCCGACCTGGCCGCGGCCGAGGCTGCCCTGGCGGCACTCGGCTGAGCTCCCTCGGCCGGTTCCGAGCGGCTTCGCGCCGGATTCGGCCATGTTCCAACTTGGTGACAGCGGGAACAGATTGTTGCATTCGCATGTTACTTACGGGTAACTTAGCGAGATCCCCCTGGAAATCGAGATACGAGGAGCCCCCCCATGGCCGAGTTCTCCCTCGAGCTGAACGAAGACCAGGTTCAGCTCCAGAAGTGGATTCACGAGTTCGGCGTCGACGTCATCCGTCCTGCCGCGTCGGAGTGGGACGAGCGCGAGGAATTCCCGTGGCCGATCGTCGAGCAGGCCGCGCAGATCGGGCTCTACGGCTGGGAGTTCATGGCCGAGGCCATGATGAACGACCCCACCGGGCTCACCATGGTCGTTGCGCTCGAGGAGCTGTTCTGGGCCGACGCCGGTATCGGCATGGCCATCATGGGTACCGGACTGGCCGTCGCCGGCATCGCCGCGTCGGGCACCGCCGACCAGGTCGCCGAGTGGGTGCCGCAGTGTTATGGCACCGCCGACGACGTGAAGACGGGCGCGTTCGCTGCCAGTGAGCCCGACGCCGGCTCGGACGTCGGCGGCTATCGCACCCGGGCCGTGTACGACGAGGCCACCGACGAGTGGGTCCTCAACGGCACCAAGGCCTGGATCTCCAACGGCGGCATGGCCGACATCCACGTGGTGGTCGGCGTGGTCGACCCCGAGCTCGGCTCGAAGGGTCACGCCAGCTTCATCGTTCCTCCCGGCAGCAAGGGCCTCAGTCAGGGCCAGAAGTACAAGAAGCACGGCATCCGGGCCAGCCACACCGCCGAGGTCGTCCTCGAAGACGTGCGGGTGCCGGGCCGGTGCCTGCTCGGTGGCAAGGAGAAGCTCGACGAGCGTCTTGCCCGGGTCCGCCGCGGCGAGAAGGGCAACTCCCAGGCTGCGATGCAGACCTTCGAGGCGACCCGCCCCGCGGTCGGCGCCCAGGCCCTCGGTGTCGCCAGGGCGGCGTACGAGTACTCGCTCGACTACGCCAAGGAGCGGCACGCGTTCGGTCGGCCGATCATCATGAACCAGGCCATCGCCTTCATGCTGGCCGACATGGCCACCGAGATCGAGGCCACCCGAGGCATGATCTGGCGGGCCGCCTGGCTCGGCAAGCAGAAGAAGTTCAAGAACGCCGAAGGCTCGATGGCGAAGCTCAAGGCCGGCCGTGTGGCCACCTGGGTCACCGAGCGAGCCATCCAGATCGTCGGTGGCTACGGCTACACCCGCGAGTGCCCGGTGGAGCGCTGGCACCGTGATGCCAAGATCCACGACATCTTCGAAGGCACCGAGCAGATCCAGCAGCTGGTGATCAGCCGGGCCATCTCGGGGATGCGAATCGAATAGCTTGACCTGCTGATTTGTGGTCGGCGGTCACAACGGTGACCAAAGGTCACCAGCTGTGGATAACTGATTCATCCCTACCCTCATCGTGGCCGCATCCAAGCGATCTGCGCCTTGTTGGCATCTAGCTGTGCGAGGATTGGTGGGAGGTCCAAAAGGAGCGCGCCGGCGGCACGAATGGGGTCGTCGCCAAGCCCTTCGATAGCGATGACCGTTAGCGATGTTGCCATGATGGCGGCGAGCTCGCGTGGGACCTTCAGCATCTTGTAATTGTTCGTAACCAGAGCGGCCACGCCAAGTTGATCGAGTGCGACAACGAGATCATGGTCCTCGAATCGAGGAAGTCGCTCGTCCATGCGACGGATCGGGATGAGTTCAGCTTCCAGAATGTGCGGAGCGAGCGCATCAACGACTGGCTCGGGGAAGTTGTGGTCCAGCGCAACCCGATGCCGCGGCACTCCGCTCATCCGGCTACGCCGCCGGGGCCAGGGAAGCTTCTAGCTCGACAGCCTCGCGGAGCGCCTCGACATCTTGATCTGCATAGAGGGCGCCAAGCTGCTCGTCGCTGTATCCGCGCCGAGAATGAGCAGCAACAGCCAGCGTTGTCACGCGCGAATCCCGCAGGTGCGGCTCGCCGCTCATCTTTCCAGGCACGATCCTTAGCCGGGGGCGAGGACGCAGTAGGTCCGGTCCGCTCACGACTGCTCCCTTCGAATCGCGGGAGGAAGAGGGCCCGAGTAGGTTGAGCGCTCCCGGGAGGCCGACGTCGCCCGCCAACTTCCGAAGCTCGCGGTAGTTACGGTCGCCTGGCATCCAAATCCGTCCTCCGGGATCAACGAGCAGTGGGGATGCGTCGGTTTCTCCATTGACTCACCAGATGTCACGTGCCGGTCGCGTCGCTCGCCGACGTGGTCAGATCGAAGCGGGCGGAAGGACGCCCGAAGGACAACGTGGCACTGGCAAGTGGCCTCCGCAGGCCAGACAACAAGAACGGTCACCGGTGAGGGCGATCGCTCCTCGAGCGCGCCCTCACCGGTTTCGATCTCGCGGAGACTCGGGCTCTAGCCGAGCGAGAACTCCTGGGTCTGCGGGTTGAGCCGGTCGAGCCTGATCGCGCCCGCCGTCGCTCGGTCGCTGATGCGGAACACGTTCAAGCCTCTCGTGATGTCGGACTCATACACGAAGTTGTTGTA
>JAOTZB010000468.1 GCA_029861625.1 Acidimicrobiia bacterium | reverse complement strand
TCGGGGCCGGTGCCGGGGTCGCCGTCGCCGTCGGTGAGGACATCGAGTTCGTCGGTGCCGACCGTCGCCTGGTTGCTGATGACCGTGCCCGACGGTGTGCCGGCGTCCACATCGACGAGGAAGGTGACCACGGCGCTCTCGCCCGGCGAGAGCGTGCCGCCGGTCGGTCCGGGCGCCGGCTGGTCGGACGACGCGATCGGCAGACCCGCGATGAGGGGCAGGGTGCCGCCGTCGGGCACGCCGACCGGTGCCCCGTTGAGTGTCGTCGAGTCGGCGACGTAGGTCGTGTCGTTCGGCGGCGTGTCCGTGAGGATCGCGTTCGTCGCCGGGGTCACGCTGTTGTTGAAGACCGTGATCGTGTACTCGAGCCGGTCGCCCGGATCGATCTGCCCGATGACTCCATTGTCGATCACGAGCGCCACGCTCTTCGGCGCGAAGAGCAGCGGGACGTTGCCCACGACGTCCTGGGTCGGATCGTCGGGAGTCGGCGTGCGCGGATCGTCGGAGGGCTGGTCGAAGACGTTGTGGGTCGGCGCGCTGACGAAGGCCTGGTTGGAGATCACGGTTCCGTCGATCACGTTCGGATCGACCACGACGTCGAAGACGAGGGTCGCCGTGTTGTTCGCCCCGGGGTCGCTGTCGGCGCGCATCGCGCCCGGCGTCGGATCTTCGGGGGCGTTGATCAGGATGCCGGCGGCCAGCGGCGAGACGCCGCCCGCCGCGTCCGGAACCGCCGCACCATTCAGTGTCGTGCTGTCGGGCACATACGCGGTGTTCGCGGGGATGGCGTCACGCAGCATGGCGTCGATGGCGTGGTCGGTACCGATGTTCTTGACGGTGATCGTGTAGCGAAGCGTCTCACCCGCGAGCAGCACCGTCGGGTCACCGGTGATGTAGGCCGACGTCTTCTCGATCAGGAAGTCGGGCGCCGACTGGATCAGCACCACGGTGGGATCTTCGTCGCCCGCGATCGCGGAGCTCGCCTGGCCGCCCACGTTCGGATCGTCGCTGTCCGCGAAGGGCAGGTCGTTCACCAGAAGCTGACTCTGGTTCGTCGCGTTCGTGCCGTTCGCGATGACAGGGAGCAGCGTGACGTCGAACTCGACCAGGAGGACTTCGCCCGGCAGCGCCGTCATCCCGCGGACGTCGATGACGCCCGTGCCATTGGCGCCGCCGTTCGGGTCGGTGCCGCTGGTGTCGGCGCCGGCCGGTGAAGAGAACAGCGTGAACGAACCCGGCACGAACACGGCAGGAGCGTTCAGCGCATCGATCTCATCGGTGAACCCCAGGTCGGAGAGCGTCGTGCCGCCGTTGTTCTCCAACCGGAGGCGATAGCGCAGCGTGTCGCCGGGCGACGCGGTCGTGATCGGCGTGGTGGTGCCCGGGACGACGACCGTCTTCTCGAAGAAGTAGTCCGGAAGTCCCGTCGTGACGGTGTGTTCGTCCTCGTGGTCGACGGTGCCGGCGGTGCCATCGGTGAGCACCTCGATGTAGGTGTGGCGATCGCCCGCGGTCTGCGGGTCGCTGCCGTCGGTGCTGAACCAGCGCGTGGCGCCCGCGACGTTCATCAGCGAAGTGGCCGCCTGGGTGTCGACGTCGAGTTCGGTCTCGTAGGTGAGGATGAGGCGTTCGCCCGCGCCGATCACCGTCTGCGGGGTGGTGAAGGTGAGGGTCCAGAGACAGGTGGGCGCCGGAGCGAACACCACGGAGTAGTCGGCGCCGGCGACGAGCGGGGCCGAAACGGGGGTCACGCCGTCGGACTGGAACACCCGGGCGGTGAGCGGCGTCGGGGCGATGTCGCACATGCCGCCCGTTGCGCCATCGGGGAAGCGGTCGGAGATCGTCAGCTCGTGGGCGGGGCTGTCGCCCGCGTTCTGGAGGTCGAGCGTGAAGACGTCGGGAGTCCCGATGACCATCGCGGCCGGGCCCGTCTTCGCCATCGTGAGATTCGGCTCGACGATCGTCATCGGCGGCGACGTGCCCGGATCGCCGTCGAGCTCGCTCGTGTCGTCGTCGTCGGTGAAGTTGTAGGTGTAGTCGGCGGTGTTGGTGAACGTGACGCCGGCGAAGTTGCCCGACGTGTCCTCGAGCACGACGGTGACGAGGAGCTCGACCTGGCCGCCCGCCGGGATGTCGATGCCGCCCGGCGCGCCCTCGATGATCAGGTTCGTGTCGGTGCCGTTGTTCACCGGCGTCCACGCCACGGCACCGGAGGTTTCGGTGACG
>JAOTZB010000166.1 GCA_029861625.1 Acidimicrobiia bacterium | reverse complement strand
CCTTGACAAACCGGACCTTGACAACAACACGGGCCAAGCCCTTCTCCTCTGGCACGTTCGAAGCATCAACCTTGACGGTGCCGGTATTGAGCGATGATGTCCGGGGCGATGCGCTTGAGCTCTGCATCTGCGAACGGCTCGAGCACCCTCCAGGCGAGATCGAGCGTCTCGTCCATCGACCGACTGGACTCCTGGTGCAGGAAGTTTCGCTCGAACACTTCCGCGAACCGCAGGTATCGGCGATCGTCTTCGGAGAGGCTGGCCTCACCGATGATGGCTACGAGCCTGCGGAGATCCCTGCCCTGGGCATAGCAGGCATAGACCTGATCGGAGAGCTGGCGGTGATCGGCGCGGGTTTTGCCCTCGCCGATGCCCGCGTTCATGAGCCGGCTCAGGCTGGGGAGCACGTCGATGGGCGGGTCGATGCCGGCCCGGTGCAGTTCGCGCGACAACACGATCTGGCCCTCGGTTATGTAGCCAGCGAGGTCGGGGATTGGATGGGTGATGTCATCGTCGGGCATCGAGACGATGATCAGCTGAGTCACCGACCCGGCGTGGTCGCGCAATCGCCCGGCCCGCTCGAAGAGGCTTGCCAGATCGGTGTACATGTAGCCGGGATAGCCGCGACGACCTGGGATCTCCTCCCGCGCGGTGGCCACCTCGCGGAGGACTTCGCAGTAGCTGGTGACGTCGATCAGGATGACCAGAACGTGGAAGCCGAGCTCGAAGGCCAGATGCTCGGCCACGGTAAGTGCCAGCCGCGGGGTCAGAAGCCGCTCGATGGTCGGATCGTCCGCGAGGTTGACGAAGAGCACCGTCCGATTCAGCCGTCCGCTGTCCTCGAAGTGTCGACGGAAGAAGCTGGCTTCGCGATTGGATATCCCCATTGCCGCGAAGACCACGACGAAGTCTTCTCCGGTGCCCGCGACTCTGGCCTCGGTGGCGATCCTCGCCACCAGCTCAGCAGCGGGGAGGCCGAAGCCCGAGAAGACCGGGAGCTTCTGGCCGCGGACGAGCGTGTTCAAGCCGTCGATGGCGGACACACCTGTCTCGATGTACTCCGACGGATAGCTCCGCACGGCCGGGTTGATCGGGAGGCCGTTCACACTGCGGAAGTCCTCGGCCATCAGCGTCGGCCCACCGTCGATCGGCCGCCCCGACCCGTCCAGCATGCGGCCGAGCAGATCTCGGCCGACACCGACCTGGGCCTCGTCTCCACCGAGACGAACCGTGGTCGTGGCGAGATCGAGACCGCGGGTCCCTGCGAACACCTCGATGACGGCGCGGTCCCGGTCGACCTCCAGGATCTGGCCGGTCCTGATCTCACCATCAGGTGTGATCACCTCAACGACCTCGCCCATATGGGCGGCCTCGGCGCGTTGGACAATGAGGAGCGGACCGGAGACGTATCCCACGGTACGCAGCTCGTATGTGTGCAGGCCGGTGCTGCGCCTCATCGACTCTGCACCTCCTCGTCGATCTGATCGATCAGCTCCGTGGCTCGCCGCTCGGCCTCAGCGGGTGGCCACGACCGCATCCGGGCCACGGCCTCGAGCGATGAGAGCGAGGCGGACCAGGCACGGTCGGAGTCGTCCCGAACGGCACCGACCAGGGCTTCGTGGAGGTGGCGGATCACCTGGAGCATCCGGTACTGCTTCGCGAGCGGACAGAACGCGTCGACCTCATCGAAGGCTGACTGTTGCAGGAAGTCCTCACGCAGGATCTGGCCGGTCCGAAACGTGACGTGCTCGGCCGGGGCCAGCGCGTCGACGCCGAGGAGCTGCACGATGTTCTGGAGCTCTGCTTCTTCCGCGAGCAGAGTCAGAGCCCACCGTCGGTTGTCCTCCCAGTCGGCGGCGACGTTCTCGTCGAACCAATCGCCGAGCTGGTAGAGCGTGAAGCTCCGGTTCCAGTGGATGGCCGGGAAGTGACGGCGTCGCGCGAGCTCGCTGTCGAGCGACCAGAACGTCCCCGCCAATCGGAGGCTGTACTGCGTGACCGGTTCGGAGAAATCGCCGCCGGGCGGGGAGACGGCGGCGATCACCGAGACGGATCCCGGACGTGGATTGCGGCCCAACGACATCGTCGCGCCCGCCCGTTCGTAGAACTCTGCCAGACGGGAGGGGAGGTAGGCCGGGTAGCCCTCCTCTCCGGGCATCTCCTCGAGGCGGCTCGAGACCTCCCTCAGGGCCTCGCCCCAGCGACTCGTCGAGTCGGCCAGCAGGGCCACGTCATAGCCCTGGTCCCGGTAATACTCCCCCAGCGTGATCCCGGTGTAGATCGACGCCTCGCGTGCAGCAACGGGCATGTTGGAGGTGTTGGCGATGAGGATGGTCCGCTCCATCAGCGCCGCGCCGGTGAGCGGGTCATGCAGCTCGGGGAACTCTTCGAGGACTTCGGCCAGTTCGTTGCCACGTTCGCCGCAGCCGACGTAGACGATCACATCGGCATCTGACCACCTGGCCAGCGTCTGCTCGTGCACGGTCTTCCCGGTCCCGAATCCCCCCGGGATCGTCGCGCTGCCTCCCCGCGCCAGCGGGAAGAGCGTGTCGACGACTCGCTGACCTGTCGTCAACGGCGAGGTCGGATCGAGCCGCCGACTGAATGGCCGGCCGCGACGCACCGGCCACCGCGACAGCATCGACACGGGTTCGTCGTCGATCCATACCACCGGATCGAGGACGGTCGCCGGGTCGGACCCGATGGCCGTGATGGTGCCCGCCCGTGGAGAGAGGAGCCGATGCTCGATCGCTGACGTCTCAGGGGTCGTCGCGACCACGTCCCCGATCTCGACGACATCCTCGCAGTCGACGAGCAAGGTCAGCTCCCATTCGTGGGCCCGGTCGAGCGCAGGGATGTCGACGCCGCGACGGATGAACGGTTGTGCGTGCGCCCGCTCGTCGGCGGCGGCCAGCGCAGGCAACGGCCGCTGGACACCGTCGAAGACGTTGCCGAGCAAGCCCGGTCCGAGCTCGACGGTCAACGGCTCGCTGGTGTCTCGCACCGGCGAGCCGACATGGAGGCCACTGGTGTCCTCGTACACCTGGATGACGGTCTCCTCGCCGCTCAACCTGATCACCTCACCGATCAGATTCTGCTCACCCACCCTGACCACGTTGTAGAGCCGTGTACGGCCGAGGCCCTCGGCGACGACCACCGGTCCCGCGACCCGGACGACGCGTCCTACGTCGGTCGACGTCATCGCTCCTCGTCCCCGAACGTGATGTGATAACCGACCGCCCGCTCGAGAAGAGCAGCCACTCGTGCCCGCTGGCTGACCCCCTCGTCTGCTTCCAGGCCGGACGGCAGAGGGACCACGACCGGCGCGAGAGAGCGCTCGGAACGCTCCTGCAAGGCCGGGTCGAGCGCGGCGTAGTACCGCGAATACACGCCGACAACGCCCCGATCACCGCCCCGGATCATCGCCTCGAGGATCCCCGCCGCAGCGTCGGCGTCACGCGACTCCTTCACGTCCGCCCCGGCGATTCGGAACCCGGAGGCGAGCTCGGACGGGACGATCACCGTCAGGTACGTGGCCGGCTCCATCACCATGGGTACAGCTCCGGTTCCGTGTCGTCCCATCGGATGTGGTGGGTGATCGACTTCCCGAGGAGGCGCAGGTTTCGTGCCTCGCACTCCTTGGCATACGTGAAGGCGATGGGGATGGCGATCCCGAGCGGATCGCCACGGCCGAAGAGCCCGATGGCGTTGCGCGCCACCGCCCGTTCGAGCCCGCCACTGAGGGCACTCAGGTCCTGGTTCGCGCTCCAGACGGTCAACGCGGCCCGCCAGTCGGCCGGCAGTGGCTGTCTCGCGAGAATCGCGACGAGATCGTCGGGCGTCGAGGTACGTCGGACCTGCTCGAGGAGGGCAGGACGCATGAGGCCGCCGGGGAGGTAGGTGTCGTCCTCATGCGCCTCGGCGTCGAGGGTGCGCTCGACGCCGGTCTGACGCAACCGAAGGGCAGTGAGGAGGTTGATCTGATCGACTTCGGCCCGCAGGACGACCTCGAGCTCTGTGCCGACCCACCCGTCGAGGGCATCGGCCGTGTGGGCGGCCCAGGCGTGGTTCAACGCGTTCTCGAGGAAGACCGGATCGCCCGTCGTCTCGTACCGAGGCCATTCCTGGAGGGTCCGTCGCGCCGCCGGGCGAGACGGGAGGTCCCAGGCCACCATGAGCTCGACCACGGACCGCAGCGAGGGCTGGCCGGCCAGCTCGGCGAGGGCCGCTTCGTCGAGTGCGCCCGCAGCGACCAGCATCGGCTCGGCGTCCTCGTAGACGCTCGGCCGCGCCTTCAGGCGGATGATGGATCGGATGTTTCGCAGATCCCAGCGGCCCAACAACAAATCGACGCCGGCCCGGGCCTCGCCCTCGTAGAAACGACGAATGGCACGAAGCGAACGCGCCAGATGGCTGCGCACGGCCTCGTCCAGCTGGTGGAACGCGTCGTGACGCACGAGCGTCCGCTCCACGTCGGGTCCGTAGGGCGTGGCGCTGAGCGCTCCGAGCAGCCGTTCGGTCGTCCCGATCGCGAACAACTCACGGTAGTTCGCACCGTCGAGGAGCCGGCCTCTCTGGGCTCGTAGCCTCGTGTTGCCGTACTCGTAACCGGTCATGTCGAGTCCCGGTCGGGTATGTGCTGGGCGACGAGGCGACGGAGCCGACCGTCGGCGCGTTGCAGCCTCGACTCGAAGGTGTTCCGCACCGCTCGGCCGTCGTCGGTGACGAGTTCGACACCACCGAGGCATGTCGACGCGGTTTCGACGGCGAGCCCGCGACGGTCGCGCTCGACCAGCAGCGACCCGACCAATTCCGTGTCCGCGGGATCGACCAGCACGCCAGTCGCGTCGGGAAGCACGTCGAGGACCTCGTCGAGGAGCCGAGCGAGGATGTCGGGGTATTCAGCGGTGTCCCGAACGGCTCCGAGCCGGACGCGCAGGGCATCGAGGGCCTCCTGATACGCGATCTCGACCGCGCTCATCATCTTGCGGGTCGCCTCCAGAGCGGCCCGGTTGACGATGCGGGCGACCTCACGGTCCGCGGCGAGGTCACGGGATGCCGCTGCCGCTCGTTCGGCCTCGAGGGCCTGTTCGTCCGCCTCGGCGGCGAGGGCCGCCACCTCGGCAGCGCACGAGGCGCGGATCTCCCTGATCTCGGCGTCGGCCTCGGACCGAATGGCCGTCAGGATGTCGTCCAGCGGCATCTACTCACCCAAGAGCACGAGGATCATCGCCGCCACCGCGAACCCGAGAATGACGAGCGTCTCGGGAATGGCGATCAGCAGGATGATCCGACCGCTCAGTTCGGGTTTCTCGGTGATCGCTCCCACACCGGCCGATCCGATCTTGGCTTGGGCGTAGCCGGTGGCCAGGGCCGCGAGACCCACGGCGATCCCTGCGCCGATGGCAAGCAGTCCGTCTTCCATGATTCCTCCTGTTGGCGTGCGCCTCAGCCGAAATCGGCCGCGGCGAGGCTGTCGGTATGGTCGGTTCCGCCGAAGGGTCGATACTCCTCACCACCTTCCTCGTAGAACTTGCTGAAGAACTCGACGTAGTGGAGACGCAGCGCCTGGATCGTCGGGCTGAACGTCCCGAGGGCCAGGTTGAGGGTGTGAAACAGTGCGGCGACAACGATCCCCAGCCACAACGGCCCCGTGGCACCGAGCTCGTTGGCCACTCTCGCCAGGAAGACCGAGGCCAAACCGATCGCCGCGATCCGCAGGTACGAGAGCACGTTTCCCACTGCGCCCAGCAGCCCCAACGGGCCCATCAGCAGGCCCATGGCCCCGCCCGTGGCCATCATGACGGCCAGGCCGACGATCACGGCGGCCACGCCGGGAGTCACGAACCCAGCAGGCAGCCGGTCGGCGGCTGCGCCGACGATCAGGAACATCCCGACCATCGCCACCAGCAGAGCGCTCCGCTCGGCCAGCTGGCCGCGGTTGGCAGCGCGGGCCGCAACCCATATCCCGAGCAGCAGGCCGAGCACGACATGAGCGGCTCCCACCCCGAGGCTGAAGACGAGCAGCGGCCTCAGCGCCTCCTCGCGGTTGATCCAGATCGGCTCGAGGCCGACCAGTCGGTTCCCGAGATCTCCCAGCAACTCGCCGTAGATGACACCCCACACGATCGACCATCCGGAGGCGAGCAACAGCATCCGGCTCAGGTCTCGCACGACGCCCGGCCGCGTCGCATACCTGCGACCGACCACCACGGCCAGCGCCAGCAGCACCGAGCCGTACCCGATGTCACCCAGCATCATTCCGATGAAGAGGGGCATGAACACCATCATGAGCAGGGTGGGGTCGAGCCCGCCGTACGCCGGGACCGACAGCAGTCTCATGAAGAACTCGAACGGGCGGGCCGGCGCGGGGTTGTCGAGCAACACCGGTGGTGTGTCCGATTCCGCCGGCGCCCCCTCGATGAGCAACACCGATCCTCCGGTCCTCTCGGCCAGCGCCGCATTCACCTCATCGAGTCGCGGCGCGGGCACCCAGCCACAGATCACGAAGCTTCGCGGGGTGGCGCCGAGCAGGCGAACGGCGTCGAGCTGACTCAGCCGGTCAGTGAGTTGTCGACTGGCGGTAGCCCAGTTCTGGTGCGTTCGGACGTGGGCGTCGATCGCGGTCCGCGTGGTTTCGACCTCGGCAGGGAGCTCGCTCAGGCGACGTTCCATCGCGGCGATGGCCTCATGGAACGCCATGCCGTCGAATCGGGGCGGCAGACGGACTCGGCTGAGTCGCTCACGACCCAGAAGACCGAGAACCTCCTCGGAACGCCCGCGGGGGAACACGAGAACTGCGCCGAGGGTGTCGGGGTCCACGCGGTCCGAGATGATCTCGAAGTTCGCGCCGATCAGCTCGGCGAGCTCGGCGTTCAGTTCGCCGAGCACCGCGGGGAACCGGCTGTCGATCAGCAGGGCCGCCGTCTCGTAGCCACTCGTGGCGGCCACCTCCGGGAGCAGGGGGAGCAGACGAGCCAGTGAGTTGATGTGGAGAGGTAACGTCTCCTGCTCGGCAGACAAGGCGTCGAGCTCCTGCACCAGCCGCTCGATCTCGGGCCCGTCGGTTTCGAGCTCGCGACGAAGGGAGTGGAGATCGACCCGTCCCGCGACTGTCAGCGGTTCGGGTGGGTCAGCGACGAGGGCCAGCAGCGAGTCGATGCGAGCGCGCAGGAATCGGAGCTCCTGCAGTTCGGCGAGACGCGGCTCATCGACGGTCAGTGGCGGGAGATGAACGTCCGGGTCGTGAGTCACATCGACCAGATGCACGACGTGCAGCTCCTGGAGCAGCCCCAATACGGGGTCGACCTGGTTGCGATGGCCGATCACGTGGATCTTGGTCATCGGGACCACGGCCACTACGGTTCCTCCTGCATCTGCGTCGTGAGCACCTTCTCGAGCATCTGCTCGACCAGGTCGGTGAGGCGGGGACGAATGCGGCGCAGCAGCCGATCGACACCTGCCACCGCGTCGATCTCGATCCGCTCGGCCTCGGCACGCGCGGCTGCCACCCGTTCTTCATAGGTCTGCTCGGCTTGCTCAGCGCCACGGTCCCGGGCCTCTCCCACGACCCGTCGAGCGGCGCGATGGGCGGCGGCGACCGCCGCCTCAGCTTCGACTCGTTCGTTCTCGATCTGCTGCGCCTGCTCCAGCTCCAGGGCCCGAATCGCCTCGAGGGCCGTCTCGGCGGGAGACTCGCTCATCCGCGCGTTCCCGCATTCTGACGGGCGCGTCGGCTCTTCGAGGACCGCTTGAGGCGGAACCGGTCCTGACGCTCCCGTTCGTCGAGTACGGCACGAATGATGGCCGATTCTCTCTGGAGCCGGGGGATGACGACCGTCTCGAGCGCGTTGACCCGGCGGGTCGTCGTCCGGATCTCCTCGACCAGGTGCCTGAGCCGGAGCTCGTGCCTGGCGAACTCGAGGAACAGGTCGACGATGCCTTCGAATCGATCGGCAACATCGTCGATGCGGGGGGTGCTGCCCGCCATCGAGTAGCCGCGGCCCGTGCGTGGTCGCCCCGAAGCCTCGGCGAGGATCTCCACTAGGTGGACACCCATCACGGCGGACTCGCTCGTCGTGATCGTCAACCGACGTTGGCTCGCCACCGCCGCTGACCGGACGGCCTCGGGTCCATCGAGTGCTTCGGCACGAGCAAGGACGCGCCGACCTCCGGCTATCGCCCCGTCCAGCGCCTCACTGCTGGTCAGGATCACATCGCCGGTCTTGCGGAACTCCCCCATGAGTTGCTCGCGCTTTGCCCGCAGCACGTCACGGCCACGCGACGCGACCATGACCTGAGAACGGCGAGCGAGCAGTTCCGATCGGGTCGCCCTGACTGGTTCCATCCGCGATACCACCCCTGTCTA
>JAOTZB010000165.1 GCA_029861625.1 Acidimicrobiia bacterium | reverse complement strand
GCTCGACGCGCTCGCGCTCATGGAACAAGCTGCTCTCGCCGCGCGCGCCGATGCGGGCGCCGAACGCGTGCTGGCCGAGCTCGAGCAGATCGTCGTGGTGCAGGGCGTGTGGCGCTACCCCGACCCGGGCCGGGGGTTGGCGCAGCGGGTCGGAGCGGTCGACGCGGCCTCGTCACTCACCCCGAACGGCGGCAACTCGCCCCAGAGTGCAGTCTCCGCGCTGGCTCGCTCGATCCAGGCCGGCGATCTCGACCTCGCCATGGTCGTCGGCGGCGAGGTCGTGCACACCCGTCACAAGTGTCGCGCCGCCGATGTCACGTTCGCCGAGACCGATCAGGGCGATATCGCGCGCGCACCGATGTTCGGAACCGAGCTCGGCATGTCGAGCGACCACGAATCCGAGCGGGGGTTCAGTCGACCGGCGGTGATCTATCCACTCTTCGAGAGCGCGATCCGCGCCCACCGCGGTGAGACCCACCCCGAGCACCGAGCGCGGATCGGAAGGCTGTGGGAAGGCCTCAATCGGGTTGCGGTCGACAACCCGTACGCCTGGGTCCGTACCCCGATGCGCGCCGACGACATCATCACGCCGGGTCCCGACAACCGCATGGTCGGGTATCCGTACACCAAGGCCATGAACTCGAACTGGTTCGTCAACCAGGGTGCTGCCGTCATCGTCTGTTCGTCGGCCAAGGCCGCGGCGCTGGGCGTGAGCCGCGATCGGTGGGTGTTCGTCCACAGCGGCGCGGACGCGTGTGCCACCACCCTGTTCTCCCGCCGAGATGACTTCCACTCGTCTCCGGCCATCGGCGAATCGGGCCGGGCGGCGCTTCGCCTCGCGGGCGCCGGTATCGACGACGTCGCCGTGCTCGACCTCTACTCGTGTTTCCCGTCCGCGGTACAGCTGACGATGGGCGAGCTCGGCATCGGCGGGGATCGCATCGTCACGACGACAGGGGGAATGAGCTTCGCCGGTGGCCCGCTGAACAACTACGTCACCCACGCCGTCGCGACGCTCGTCGACCGGGTGCGGACGGCCGGCCTCGGCCTCGTCCATGGCAACGGCGGATATGCGACGAAGGAGGCCTTCGGCATCTACGGGACCGAGCCGCCGGCCCACGGGTACCGCCATGCCGACGTGCAGGACCGTGTCGATGCATATCCGTCGCGCGAGGTCGACGAGGGCCACACGGGGCCGGCGACCGTCGAGGCCTACACGGTGCTGCACGACACCGATGGCCCCGAGCGGGCTCTCATCACCCTGCTGAACGACAGTGGGCAACGGGTGCTCGCCGGCACGACCGACGCCGATGCGATGGCAGCGCTGGTTGCCGACGAGTACATCGGCACGTCGGTCACAGTGGCACCCGGAGGTGTCGTTGAGCTGAACTGAGGATCTGAGGCGGAGGCCGAGCCGATGCCGAACCCGACGAGGAGGATCCGTCAATGGAGCTCAGCGAGCTGATCGAACGGTCGAAGCAGTACGGCATGTGGGCCCATGTCGCCACGGTGAGCGAGAGCGGTCGACCGTATGTGACCCCCGTCCATCCGTGCTGGGACGGCGACAGGCTCGTCGCCATGGTCGGCACCGACTCGACCAAGGCGAGGAACGTCGCAGCCAATCCCAACGTGTCGGTGCATTGGCAGGTGGGCGAGTCCACCAACTTCGACAGCTTCATCGTCTGGGGTGATGCCGTGGTCCGCGACGACATCGACACCAAGCGACGACTCTGGGAGGGCGTGTTCGACTACGACCTCGGCGAGTTCGCGCCGGGCGGGCCCGACGATTCACCGACGACGGGGTTCCTCGAGATCACGCCGACCAAGATCCTCTGGCTCGGCCAGTTCGGGATGGCGGGACGCGAGACCTGGACAGCTCGGAGCGGCGGCTGAGTCAGGTCGCTCGGATCCCGAAGCCGGTCAACAACGGATCGACGACGTCGTCGATGAGCTGAGGTCCGAGATCGGGTGCCATGACGAGGACGGTTGCCACCCCGTGTGTGGCGGCCCACAGCGCGACTGCGATCCGGAACGGGTCGGCCGGCGCGAAGTCGCCCTCGTCGATCGCGGCCTGCACGTCGGACATCCCCGTGTCGAGGACACGGATCGAGTCGTCGAGCGAGCTGTCGGCGGCCGACGGGATGTCGGCGGGCGGATAGAGGAGCATCAGCCGGAACAGCTCACGGTTCTCGAGCGCGAAGGCGACGTATGCGTGTGCACTGGACCGGACGCGGTCGACCGCGCGATCGCGATCGACCGAGACCCGGTCGCGGAGCTCGTCGTAGCCGACTCTCGCCACCAGCCCCAGGATGTGCTGCTTGGAGTCGACGTGGTCATAGAGCGCCGGCGCGGTGACGCCGAGCTCGCGTCCGAGCGAGCGCAGTGACAGCGCCTCGTAGCCGTCGAGCTCGATCAGCTCGCGCGCCCGTTCGACGATCAGGTCGCGCGAGAGGCCGGCCACCAGGTCGTCAGTCGGCGATCCAGCTGCCGTGGAAGCCGGCCGGGATGCGGTAGGGCAGGTGGACCTCGGCAGCCGGGGCCGCACCGATGTCGCTGGCGTCGAGGATGACGAGATACGACGTGTCGGAGCTCTCGTCGTGGACGTAGGTGAGCACGTAGCCGTCGTCCTCGCTTTTGGCGCCGGCTGCGGGGACGAACACCGGTTCGCCGGGTGAATGGCCGCCAGGGAACCGGTGCGCGGTCTTGGAGGCGTCGGTCATGTCGTACTTGAGGATCTCGCCGCCCGCGCCATCGGAGGCGAACGACATCGTGTATCCGTACCGCGAGACGACCCCGACGCGAGTGTCGGGGACCCGCGGGAACTCGGTCGGCTGGTCGTCGAGCTGGCGCTCACGGACCGCGCCGGTGCTTCGATCGAGTCGCCACTCCCACATGTGGGGACCCATGGTCGGGTCGAAGTCGCCGCCCCCGATGTCGGCGGAATCGCGCCAGATCTCGCGGACCCGGCAGCCAGTGATGACGACCTCGTCGCCGTCGTCGTGACCGTTCAGCGAATGGAACATGTAGCACGGGTCGACATCGAACCACTGCACGTCGGCATCGGTGCCGGCCCGGGGCATGACCCCGAATCGAGCCGGATAGTCGTCGCTCCAGCGAATGGGCATGCCGCCCTGCATGGCGAGCTCCATGTCGAATACGGCGGGGAGGTCGAGGAAGATCGAGTGGTGCCGTGTCGCCACCATGTCGTGCATCATGGTCGGGCCGTTGACGGTGATCTCGGTCGACTGGAGCAGCTCGCCCGACCGCGAGGCGCGGTGGTAGGTCAGATACGGCGGGAGCGAGCTGTACCCGAAGAACAAGAGCTCACCGGTCTCGGGGCAGACCTTGGGGTGCGCGGTCATGGCGGTGGTGAGCTTGCCGTCGTAATCGTGGGCTCCGACGGTCTCGAGCTCGGGCGTGATCTCGTAGGGGAAAGCGCCCTCTTCGAGCGCCAGGATCTTGCCGGCGTGCCCGATGACATGAGTGTTGGCCGTCGATACGTCGTAGTTGAACGTGATCGTCTCGGGATCCATGTAGAGATCCATGCGCTCGACGCCGGGGTTTTCGATGAGCGGCGTGCGGACGTACCGGTTCCGGTACCAGTTGGCCTTGCCGTTGCCGAGCTCGATGCCGTGGATCATGCCGTCGCCGAGGAACCAGTGGTCGGACCACCCGGTCTGAGGGTTCGCGCCATTGCGGAAGTACCGCCCCGACAGCTCGGGAGGGATGGCGCCCGTGACCTCGAGGTCGGTCAGCGTGCGTTCCTCGGCGATCGGCGCCATGTTCCCGGTGAGGTGGAATGGCAGCTCGTCGGTGGTCTCGTTCTGGTCCGTGGCGGTCATGGTGTCCCTCTGGTCGTTCCCGGTCCACCGACCCTAGCCCAAGTGCTGAACGATGTTCAGTGGGACTGGTCGAATCGGCTCAGGCCGCGAGGTACCCGTCGATGATGCTCACCGTCCGGTCGGCGAACTCGGTCATGCGGGTGTCGTGGGTGACGATCACGGCGGCAGTGCCACGACCCTTGACCTCGTCGCGGATCAGCCCCATGACCTGCTCTCCGAGGCTCGTGTCGAGCGCCGATGTCGGCTCGTCGAACAAGACGAGGCCCGGTTCGTTCATCAGCGCACGGCCGATGGCAACGCGCTGGCGCTCACCACCGGAGAGCTGTGCCGGCAGGTTCTTCGTGCGATGGGTGAGGCCGAGCTCGTCGAGGAGCTGGTCGGCCCGTCGTCGGGCCGGCCCCTTCGGCTGACCGGTCATCTCCGCGACGACGAGCAGGTTCTCGCGGGCCGTGAGGAAGGGCACCAGGTTCACGGCCTGGAACACGAATCCGACGCTCGAGGCCCGGAATCCGGTGAGCTGTTTCTGGTTGAATCCCGAGATGTCGGTGCTGCCGACGCGCACTGCCCCCGCGGTCGGGGCGAGGAGCCCCCCGGCGATCGACAGCAGGGTCGTCTTGCCGGAACCCGACGGGCCGACGAGCGCGAGGATCTCGTCGTCGCCGACGGCGAGGTCGGCCGTGTGCACGGCGACGATCTCGTCATCGCCGGATGGATAGACCTTCCGGACGCCGTCGAGCACGAGTGCGGTCATGATGGGGACTCCTCTGTCGGGGTCACTCAGGCCCCCGCGCCGATGGCAGTGGCGGGGTCGATCCTGGTGATACGGCGGAACGAGATGAGACCACCGGCGACGGCGGCAGCCGTGACGGCGACGAGCGTGATCGCGGCCCGGCCGAGCTCGAACTGCGCGGGGACCGACGGTGGAAGTATCTGCGCCAGCCCCGCCGTGAGCAGGGCGCCGAGCAAGTAGGCGCCGAGGGCCACGGCGAGTGATTGGACGACGACGCCGGCGACGAGCGTTCGGCTCGACCCGCCGATCGCCTTGAGGAGTGCGTAGAGACCCTGGCGCTCGATGGTCAACAACGCGAAGAACAACGCGACGACGAGGCCGGTGACGAAGATCGTCACGCCGATCACGGCGGTGAACGTGGCGTTCTGCTCGGTGATGCCCGGGACGGCGAACACGGCGTCGTTCTCGCTCAGTGTCTCGGTACGTCCGGTGGCGCTGTCGATGCGGGCGATCAGCTCGTCCGTCTCGATGGTTCCGGTCGATCGGACGATGAAGGTCTGGAACTCCCCGGCGCCGACGGGCGCATCGGGGCGGTTCGTCGTCTGGACCGAACGCCACGTGTCGGGCTCGACCCACAGCCCGTTCTGGAGGAGGTAGTTCGTGTCCTCGACCCACCCGATCAGCTCGAGCGGCACCTCGGCCGGGCCGACGAGAACTGTCTGTCCGAGCCGGGCGCCGAACTTCTCGAGGCGGCGGTCGGCGTAGGCCTGGCCGGGAGAAGGCGGCGCGGGAAGCGCGCCGGACGCCAGCTCGTAGCCGGCGACGGCCCCGTCGGCGATCTCGCGCTCACCGGGAATCGCGACGCCGAGGAGCGAGAGCCCGAGGCCTCCGACCTCGCCGACGCCGTCGACGGCGAGGATCTCGGCCCGCACGTCGTCGTCCACCGTCGACCGCAGGAACGACTGGCGGGCATCGTCGGAGAACACGAGTGCATCTGCGTCGTTGGCGCGGATCGCGCCCGTCGAGTTGAGGAACAAACCGTCGAGCAGTCCCCCGAGGAACAACAACAGCAGCGTCAGCAGCGTCAGCGCGCCCCCGACCACGACGAAGCGTCCGGGCCTGCGCACCAGCTCGAGCACCGCGATCTTCATCGAACCGGCGCCTTCACAGCGTTCGACCGGAGTCGGCGGTCGCACGGATCGGATCGATGCGCAGCACTCGTCTGATCGAGACGGCCCCGCCGATCATCGCGAGCACGAACAGCGCCACCACCGTGGTGATCACCGAGCCGACCTCGACCTCGATCGGGACATCACCCGTCGGTGAGACCGCGGCCACCAGAAGCGCCGAACCGACGCCGATGACGATGCCGGCGGTCATCACCACCGCGATCTGAACGATGAGGTTTCGGACGAGATAGCTCGACGGCGACCCGATGGCGCGGAGCAACGTGAGCGGCTTCGCCTTCTGCACGGTGAGGATGAGGAAGAAGAAGCCGACGACCAGGATCACCACGACGAATGCCAGCGCGAGGATGATCGTGATCGACGATGACACGCCCTGGACGCCGGGATTCTGCGCCACGGCCTCGGCATTGGTGAGCGCCTCGACACCGTCGACCTGGGCGTCGATCGTGTCGGTCAACGTGTCGATGTCGACACCGTCGGCGGGCCGTACCGCCACCAGGGACGGCAGCACCACCGTGGCGTCGGGGTTGACTGCCGCCTGGGCCGCCTCGAACGTCTCATAGGACACGAAGAGGGTCGGAGCGACACTCCAGCGGAGGTCCTCGCCGAGCCCGACGATGGTGACCGTGGGCCCGTCATCGCCGAGGATCTCGATCGTGTCGCCGATGTCGAACCCCTTGTCGGCGTCGGCGGCGCTGGCCACCGCCTCGTTCGGGCCGAGGGGAAGCCGCCCGTCGCGCAGGGTCCGGGGCTCGCCCAGCTCGCCGAGCGTGTAGCCGAACAGCACGGCGTCCTCCGGGGCGCTCGCGGTGGCGACGGTGAAGGTGTTCTGGCCGATGAGCCGGCTGTCGGCCACGCCGTCGACACGCGAGATGGCCTCGGCCTGCGCAGGGAGCAAGAAGCTGCCCTCGACGTTGCTCCTGGCCTGGTCGTTGAAGACGAGGATCGGCGCGTCCTGGTTCTCGACCGCGCCGATGAAGCTGGTGATCAAGCCGCCGAAGAGCGCCTGCTGGAAGACGATGAGGAAGACGAGCAGCCCGACGGCGCCGGAGAGCAACGCGAAGCGTGCCTTGGCCCGGATGACCTCTCGGAGCGCGAGCAACACGGCGTCGAGTCAACTGCACCGAGACGAGGCGCGACAAGTCGTCGGCGTTCGACCTCAGCCGTCCGCGGTACCCGAGTAGGCGGCCATCGAGTCGCGGGCCTCGCCGTGGTTGTCGAACGCAGCCGCGAGATCGGTGAGGAATTGGTCGACATGCGCGGCATGTCCGGGTGAGACCATGAGATGGAGCCCCTCCTGTTGGCGGTCGAGATGCCAGCCGCGGTCGTCCATGACATCGCCGATGGCGCCGATGGATCGCGTCGCCGAGGTGAAACAGGCCACGCTCATCTCGGGCTCGTGAACCGTGTGGAGATCGCCGATCGCCGCGATGCCGTCGAGCATGGCCCGAGTGGCGTCGCGGACAACCCGGGCCTTGTCGAGCAGGCCGTCGTGTCCCAGATGTTGGAGCGTGGCCCATGCACCCGCGATGGGAGGGGCCGGACGTGTTCCCGCCGTGGTCGCCGAGGCATAGAGCCCGCCGGGCCAGTCGTCGAAGATGAAGTGCTGGCGTTCCAGGACATCGCGGTCCGCGTACAGGATGACCGACGCCCCCTTGTACGTGTACCCGTACTTGTGGATGTCCGCCGAGAGCGAGGTGACGCCGGGAACCGCGAGGTTCCAGGCCGGCACCGGTTCGCCCAGCTCCTCCCAGAACGGCAGCAACCAGCCCCCGAGGCAGGCGTCGACGTGGCAGAACCGGTCGTTGTCGGCGGCCAGCGCGGCGAGGTCGGTGATCGGGTCGATGAGGCCGTAGGGATAACACGGCGCCGAGCCGACCAGCAGCACCGTGTCGTCGTCGATCGCCTCGGCGGTGGCGCCGAGATCGGCCCGGCCGTCGGATCCGACCTCGATCCGGCGCACGTCGACGCCGAGATAGTGCCCGGCCTTCGAGAACGCTGGGTGTGCGGTTGCCGGGACGAGCACGTTCGGCGCCGTGACACCGCGGTCGCGACCGACGTCTCGGGCGGTCTGCACGGCGCAGAAGATGCTCTCGGTGCCGCCCGATGTGAGCGCACCGGCGCGAGGTCGGCCACCGAGCAGGCCCGCGGCCATCGACACCAGCTCGCGTTCCATCCGGAGCAGGGTCGGGTAGGCGAAGGGGTTGAGCGCGTTGTCGTGCAGGTACTCGCCGGCAACCGCATGGTGCAGCCGGTCGAGCTCGGGGTCGGCCGCGTTGTAGACGAGGCTGAACGCCTTCCCGCCCCGCCAGTCCAGATCGTCGGACCGCTCCGCATCGATCTCGGCCATGATGTCGTCGACCGGTCGCCCGGTCGCGGGAATGGCAGTGGGGTCGCTCATGGGTCGAGTGTGACCCCCGCACCGACTCCAGGCAATATCTCTGGCTCTTCGCCCGAGAGGCTCATCGCGCCTTGCCGCTGTCATCTCTGGCTCTTCGCCCGAGAGGCTCATTGCGCCTTGCGGCTGTCATCTCTGGCTCTTCGCCCGAGAGGCTCATTGCGCCTTGCCGCTGTCATCTCTGGCTCTTCGCCCGAGAGGCTCATCGCGCCTTGGGGCTGTCATCTCTGGCTCTTCGCC
>JAOTZB010000164.1 GCA_029861625.1 Acidimicrobiia bacterium | reverse complement strand
CTCACCGTGGTGGAACAGGATCGGGGGCGTCGACCGGTCGACGTCGAGCACCAGGCCCGGACGAGGTGTCGGTCGTTCGTCGGACTTTCGTGCCATCAGGCCATCCTCCGGGCGCCGAGGGGCAGCAGCTTGCGCGGCGCTCCCGGCGACTTCGTGAAGTCCTCGACGAGCCAGCCGCGGCGGCGGGCGAGCGTCGCGAGCTTGGTCTCGGCGTTGACGGCGACGGGAAATCCGACCGCCTCGAGCATCGGGAGATCGCTGGTCGAGTCGGCGTAGGCAACCGCCTCGCTCAGGTCGATGCCCTGCTGGTCGGCGTAGTTCCGCAGCGCCTGGGCCCGGGTCTCGCCGGTCGGCGGGACATCGGCCATCTCGCCCTTGTAGTAGGTGCCGTCGTGGCGCAGGCTCGGCGCGATGATGTCGTCGAACAGCGGCTCGAGCGGCTCGACGACGAAGTCGAGCGCGCCGGTGATGAGCACGGTTCGATGCCCGAGCTCCCGATGCTCACGCACCCGGCGAATCGCGGCGGGGAACGACTTCGTCAAGATGAGATCGCTGAACATCTCCTTGGCGTCCTCGTCGATCTGGTCGATGGGAGCGCCTTCGTAGCGTCGGTAGAACCAACGCAGGAAATCGCTGCGGTCGGAGCGGTCGAGCGCCAAGAGGCGTGGACCCTCCAGCACCGTCTTGGTGACGAGCTTGACCCGATCGCGGGGGCCGAGTCGGCGGGTGGCGATCCACCCGTAGCTCGCGACCACATTCGAGGCGATGAGCGTGTTCTCGAGATCGAATGCGGCGAGCTGGCGCTCGGGTGCGAGGACCTGGGCTCGAAGGCGCTCGGACCTCGTCGAGGCGGTCCGGCCGCTCGGGGCGGTCTTCACCCGGCCGATCTTCATGACCGACGGCATGTGGATGCCCCGGACGTAGGTCTCCCAGTCGATCACCCGCGGGTCGAAGCCGAACTCTTCCTGGTCGGCCTCGTCGAGGGAGTCCCAGAGCTCGAGCAGGCGATCGGTCTGGTAGACGGCTTCGCAAGCGGTGTAGGCGCCGTAGAGCTTCACGTAGTCGAGGGCTCGACCGACCAGCTCCCTGCGCTCGCCGATGTCGGCGCTGATGCGGGCCTGACGGCCGCGGATCGGGAGCTTGTCGACGGCCTTGGCTGCGAGATCGAGGCCCTTCTTCGCCCGGGTGAGCTGCGCGGCCACGGCGCCACGCGCCGGGTAGCGCCACGGCGGCGGAGAGATGGGCTGATCGCGATCGTCGTAGAGGGGATGTTCGGCGAACCAGTCGCGGGCGAACTCCACGAGCTGGCGGTAGTAGAAGGGATTCGAGGATCCGGTGGCGACCTGGAAGACCTCGGGCTCGTCGTCGGGTCCCTTGGCCGCGACGGCCACGATGGCAGCCACGACGATGTCGACGGGAATGACATCGACGACACCCTCGGGAACGCCGGGGAACTGGCTCAACAGACCGCGGCCATAGTTGATGAGGATGGGCTCGGCCATCCGGAAGCCGCGGATCCAGCCGGCGAACGGCTCACTCCAAGCCGACTCGATGATCGACGGGCGCACGATCGAGACAGGAATGTCACCACGGCGTTCCACCAGGGCCCGCTCGCCCATGGCCTTGGTGAACGCGTAGGCATCGGGGAACCCGAGCGACGACGCACGACTGATGCCGGCTTCGACCATCTGATCGTTGACCCAGCGTTCGCGGAGCTGTTCGGCCTTGCTGGCGAGCGCTGCGGTCCCGGCGGCGCCGAGGGTGTCGCGCGATTCCCTGGCCAGCTCCTCGAGCACCTCGGGACTACGGCTCTGGCTCTCGATCTCGGTTCGGCGGCGTCGGGCGGTCTCGACCTCGACGTGCCAGTCGACGTTGACCGCGAAGGGTGTGTCGTGCACGAAGACTTCGGCCGCGTCTCCCTTCCGGCTGCCCGCGACGTAACAGGTGGACACACCGACGAAGTGCGGGGTGACGCCGAGGTCCTGGAGTGTCTCGGCGATCCGGACGGGGCCGAGCAGGTTCACCTCGACGGCGCTGTCGAACGGGGCATCGAAGGACACGGTCGCCGCCGAGTGGATGACGATGTCGCAGCGGCCGAGCTCTTCCCGGTCGTTGTCGTCGAGCCCGAGCCCGTCGGTGCCGACGTCGCCGGCGATCGCGGTGACCCGCCGTGCGGCCATCTCGTCGAACGCTTCTGGCCCGAGATCGGCGCGGAGGCGGTCGAAGGCGTCGTTCTTGAGGATCTCGCGGCGCATGCGCTGTTCAGCGGTGCGTCGACCGGGCCGGATCAACAACACGAGCTCGCAGTCGGGGACCGAGCGCAGCAGCCGTTCGACCAGCGCGGTCCCGACGAACCCGGTGGTCCCGGTGATGGCGATGCGCTTGCCGGCGAGGTTGTCCTTTATCACCCCTCTCTTTTACCACTTGGTAAAGAGCTCTAGCATCCCCATGTGAGTACAAGCGACCGAATCCTCGATGCGGCGACCGATGCGTTCGGGCTGCGCGGGTACAACGCGACATCGCTGGATGCGCTCGCTCGCGACCTCGATGTCCGCAAACAGACGGTGCTCTACCATTTCGGATCGAAGGACGGCCTGCTCGAGGCCGTGGTCGATCGGGCCGCGGGCGAGCTGTCCGACGCGTTGTCCGAAGCTGTCGACAATGCGCCACCGGCGCTCGGCAACGTGGAAGCCGTGGTGCGGGCGACCTTCCGGCTGGCGCTGCGTCGGCCCGAGCTCCTCGGCCTCGTGCGCGAGCTGAGTCGCCTGGGCGACCCCTGGGTCGGTCGAGCCGTCGAGTCGCTCGAACCCATGGTGAAGCGCGCCACCGAGTTCCTCGAGGCCGAGATGGAGGCGGGTCGGATGCGACGGTCCGACTCGCGACTCCTGCTCGTGTCGGTGTACTCGACGGTCATGGGTGTGGCCACCGAGGTCGAGATACTGCGTGCGTTCGGTGTCGAGCTCACGCTGCGAACCGCGGCGAGGCGACGCAAGGAGCTCATCGTCTTCCTCCATTCCGCGCTCGCACCCGCCGAGTAGAACGCCAGGGCGAGCCGGTCTTGCGCCCGCTCGGTCGTGGTCAGCGGCTGCGGACGATGTCGAGGTCGAGCCTCTTCAGTCCTCGGAGGATGAAGCTCGGCTCGTACTCGAAGGTGTTGTCGGGCGCGAACGCGGCGGACTCGATCCGCGCTGTCAGCACCTCGAGACCGACCCTGCCCTCGAGCCGGGACAGCGGCGCACCGATACAGAAGTGGTGACCCTTCCCGAACGCGAGGTGGTCCTTCAGGTTCTCGCGGTCGGCGTCGAAGACGTCGGACGAGGGGAAGACGGCCTCGTCTCGGTTGGCCGAGCCGAACATCACCCAGACCCGTGAGCCTTCGGGGATGTTCACTCCTTCGAGCTCGGTGTCCTTCGTCACAACGCGGAACAGGCCCTGGTTGGGTGACGAGAGCCGCAGCCCCTCCTCGACCACCGCGGGAATGGTCGACGGATCGGCCTGGATGCGGTCCCACCAGTCGGGATTCTCGATGAGCAGCCGCATGGTCTCGTTGAAGAACTTCGTGGTGGTCTCGTTGCCGGCCACCATCAGCTGGGTGATGATGCTGTAGATCTCCGAGAACGTGAGCTTGCGGACGTTGTCGTCGAGGTCCTCGAAGTCAGCGTGAGCAAGCTCGGACAAGATGTCGTCGACCGGTTCGGCCAGTCGCTGCTCGTAGAGGTCGTGCCAGAACATCTGCGCGTCGAGCGTGCCCTGGATGGCGTCGAGCAGCTGCTCCTCGGTGAGACTGGTCCCGATGGTCGCGACGGCGTCGTCGCTCCACTTCTTGATGTTGGCCTCGTTGCCGGGTGGCATGTTGAGCGCGTGTGCGATCACCTCGACCGGGAGCGCGACCGAGAAAGCCTGGTGGAAGTCGACCCGGCCGCTCATCGGGAACCTGTCGAGCAGCGCATTCGCGATCTCGCGGACCTTGGGTTCGAGCGACGAGATCCGGCGGGCCGAGAACGCCCGCGAGACCAGCTTTCGATACCGGGTCTGCAACGGCGGGTCGATGGTGAGCATGGTCTCGACCCGCGGCCAGCCCTTGTCGGTGATCGCCTTGACCTTGGCCACCAGCTCGGGATCGAGGAACGAGCTCGTGTTCGCCATCCGCGAAGAGAACGTCTCGACATCTCGCAGGACCTGGTTCACCGTGTCGTGGCGTGACACGAAGTACATGCCCGTCTTGGGGTGGTGATACACCGGCGCCTGCTCGCGCAGCGCCTGGTAGTGCGGGAACGGGCACTGCTGGATGGACGTCTCCATCGGATCGTAGGTTTCGAGATCGATCTCGACGTCGGTCATGGTTCCCCCTTGTCCGGCACCATGCTGGCCCAACGGGGGCGCTCGGGTCGAAATGGCGTGGCGACGGTCAGTGGTCGACGCGGCGATGGGCCATCCGGCGATCGTGCCGGGCGAGGGCGAGCCCCACGAGCTCGTCGATCAGCTCCGGATACGACAGACCGGTGGCCGCCCACAGCTTCGGGTACATCGAGATCGGCGTGAATCCGGGCATTGTGTTGATCTCGTTGAGCAGCGGTCCCCGAGCCTCCTCGTAGAAGAAGTCGACGCGAGCCAGCCCCTCGCAGCGAAGCGCCGAGTAGGCGCGGACCGCCAGAGCTCGCATGTCCTCGGAGACATCGTCGGGCAGATCGGCGGGAACCACGGTTTGGGCGACGCCGTCGGTGTACTTGTCGTCGTAGGTGTAGAAGTCGGCGCCCGGGAGGATCTCGCCGGGCAGCGATGCCCGCGGATGGTGATTGCCGAGCACCGCGATCTCGATCTCGCGGCCGTCGATGGCTTCCTCGACGACCACCCATTCGTCGTAGCTGGCCGCCAGGTCGAGCGCCGCGGTGAGCGTGGGCTCGTCGACGGCATTGGAGATGCCCACCGACGACCCGAGGTTGGCCGGTTTCACGAACACGGACGGACCGAGGTCGGCGAGCAGCTTGGCCGCAGTGTCGGCCGCCAGCTCATCGCTGTGCAGTGATGTCCAACGGGCCTGGGGAATCTCGTGCACCGTCGCCATCTGCTTGGCCACGATCTTGTCCATGCAGAGTGCCGAGGCGAGGACTCCGGCGCCGACGTAGGGAACGCCGGCGAGATCGAGGAGGCCCTGGATGGTGCCGTCCTCACCCATGGGGCCGTGGAGGACGGGGAACACGACCGTCCGTTCCTCGTCGGCGGCTGCCAGCACGGTCGATGTGTCGACCGGAGCATGTTCGACCGTGAGATGGTCGCCGAGCGCAGGGGGGACGGCCGTCAGCGCGGCCTTGGCGGATTCGCCCAGGTGCCACTGGCCGTCGCGGGATATCCCGATGGGCTCGATGGTGTACTTGTCGGGGTCGGCAGCGGCGAGCACGTGACGCGCGGACACACACGAGACGTCGTGTTCGGCCGACTGGCCGCCGAACAACACGACGAGCCGGATGCGTTCGGGCATGCCCGAACCGTAACCCGCGGTCCGGCCGACTTCGTGGCATCGGCGGGACGCATCGGTCGGTCTGCGAGACTTCGAGACAATGCGCATGCGACTGTCCGACGTAGCGGCGGCCACAGGCGGCCGGCTGATCGGCGCCGACGTGTTGATCAGCGGCACCACCATCGACTCCCGGACGATCTCGGGCGGCGAGCTGTTCGTTCCGATCGTGGCAGCACGCGATGGGCACGACTTCGTCGAGGCAGCGGTGGCCGCGGGAGCCGCCGCCCACCTCACGGCCGACGCGAGCGTGGTGCACGGCGATGCGGTCGTCGTCGACGACACCGAGCGGGCGCTCACCGCGCTTGGCGACTGGGCCCGTGACAAGCTTCCCGATCGTGTGGTCGGCATCACCGGCTCGGTCGGCAAGACGTCGACGAAAGACCTGGTCGCGGCCGCGCTCGAGGGGTCACGTCGGGTTCACGTCAGCTACCGGAGCTTCAACAACGAGCTGGGTGTCCCGCTGACGCTCCTGGGCGCACCCGACGACGTCGATGTCGTCGTCGTGGAGATGGGGGCGAGGGGAGCGGGTCACATCGCGGCGCTGTGCCGGGTGGCCCGCCCGACCATCGGCGTCGTGACGCGGGTCGGAGCGGCCCACACCGAGCTGTTCGGCTCGATCGAGAGCGTGGCCGACGCCAAGGCCGAGCTGATCGACGCGCTCCCGGTCTGGGGAACTGCGGTGCTCAACGTCGACGATCCGGCGGTTGCCGCCATGGCAGCCCGGGCGGCAGGCGACGTCGTTGCGTACGGGATGGAGACGGGCGACGTCCGAGCAGTCGACATCACGCTCGACGATCGACTCCGACCGTCCTTCACCGTGGTCTCGCCATGGGGGGATCACCACGTTCGACTCGGCACCGCCGGTCTCCAGAACGTCTCGAACGCGCTCGGGGCATTGGCAGTGGCCGGCATCATGGGCGTCGGCATCGCCGATGCGGCAGCCGGCCTCGGTACCGTCGAGATGTCGCCGTGGCGGATGGATGTCCGCCGCTCCCGGTGTGGCGCCCTCGTCATCAACGACGCCTACAACGCGAATCCGATGTCAGTCGATGCCGCGCTCCGTTCGTTGGCGGCGGTGACGGCTCGGCGGAAGGTCGCGGTGCTCGGGCTCATGGCCGAGCTCGGCGATGAACACGATCGGGCGCACGCCGACATGGGCGAGCTCGCCCGGTCGCTCGGCATCGAGGTCATCTCGGTCGACGAGCCGGGTTACGGCGGCACGGCGGTCACCGACATTGCCGGTGCAGCGGAAGCGCTGGGCGAGCTCGATGCCGATGATGCCGTCCTCGTCAAGGGAAGCAGGGTGGCAGGCCTCGAACGGCTCGCAGATCGACTGCTGGCGGACTAGGTCCCGCGAGGGTGTTCGCCGCTCGCAGTCGGGAGCTCGTCAGGTGCGAGCGGGCGATTGCTCACCTGGTACTCGGCCAGCCGCTCGGCATCGCAGATCGGGCAGAGATGCACGAGTCGGACCGACTGCATCGAGAGCTGCGTCCCCCTGCTCTTCTCGACGATCGCCTGGTACGCAGGGCGCACATCGGTCGAGCCACACGTGTCGCAGCGAGGGCTCAGATCCCGATCCCAGACCGTTCCACAGCTCTCGCACGTGACGGTGATGGCGTCGTCGGTGCGTTCGCCGAGTAGCTCCTCGGTCTCGCCACATCGGGGGCAAGCGATGTCGGTCACGGGTCAAGGGTAGTTTCGTCGTCATGAGAGTCACAGGTCTGGACCACGTGGTACTGAATGTCGCCGATCCCGAGGCTTCGGCCCGGTGGTACGCCGACACGTTGGGACTCGCCATCGAACGACTCGAAGAGTGGCGGGCTGGGAGTGCGCCGTTCGTCTCGGTTCGGATCGATGCGACCACGATCATCGACATGTTCGAGGCGGAGGCGACCGGCAAGAACGTCGACCACGTCGCCCTTGTGGTCGACAACGATGTCGATCTCGATGCCCTTGCCGACTCCGGAACCGTCGATGTCGTCCGCGCGCCGGCTCGACTCTGGGGCGCCAGGGGCTGGGGGCGGGGTCTCTACCTCCGCGACCCCGACGGTCACGTCGTCGAGCTGCGGCAGTACGACTGAGCAGTCGAGCCGGGAGCAGACTCGGTCGGGTCAGTGGTCGTCGAACCAGGCCGCGGCCCGGTTGTTGCCGAGCAGTCGAGCCTCGTAGGTCGCCACCCGGGCCCGGATGATGGTGGCCTTGGCGTCGCTGTCGTCGGCCGCCGCCGCGGTGACGCCGACGGCAACGCCGACTCCGTCGTCGTCGCCGGCCAGGTCATCGGCGTCAGCGAGCAGGTGTTCGATCCGCGCGAGCAGTGCCGGCGCCTCGGTGCGTGAACGGCTGGCGAAGTATCCGTAGACCTCGCCTTCCTCGGGCCCGGCGAGAAGGTCGTCGGGCTCGAGGAGCAGCGCGAGCTGACGGCGGACGACCCGCGCGGTCGGCTCGACGAGGTCGGGTTCACCGCGCACGCACGCCAGGACCAGCAGCGGTGGCTGGTCGTCGAGGCCGGCCGCGAGCGTGGCATCGAGCGTGGCCTCGAGCTGTGATCGGGCGACGGCGACGGCCCAGGCGTCGGCCGGGCTCGTCGTGGCCGAGACAGGCGAGGCCGGCACGGCCAGTCCGGCCGAATCCTCGGAGGTCGCCTGGTCGGGACGAGCGGGCGCAACCCGCGGTGTCGCCTCGAGCAGCTCGCGGATTTGCTCGTCGATGGCGACCCGCTCGTCCCTGCCTTGCGGTTGATGCCGTGTCCCGGCGATGGCGGCGATGGACCAGACCACCGAGATCGCGAGCAGCGTCACTCCGAAACCCGCGGCCTCGACCTCGTCACGTTGGCTCCAGATCAGGCCGGCGACCAGGACGACCACAAGGGCGAGGTACGCGGCGAGCCGGATGCCGGGGTGTCGAATCGGGGTCGTGCCGCGGGCG
>JAOTZB010000163.1 GCA_029861625.1 Acidimicrobiia bacterium | reverse complement strand
CCGCGTGTGGGGAATCGGGTCGTCGGCCCCGAACAACGCGGTACGAACCGGCTCACTCGCCAGCGCCGACAGCGTCGCGCGGCCCACGAACTGCTCGGCCGCCTCGGTCATGACCGGCTGCACGTGAGCACCGGCGTCGACGAGCTGTCGACAAACCTCGATCGCCTTGTACGCCGCAATGCCCCCGGAGATGCACAGAACGATTCGACGCCCCCGGAGACTCATTGGGGACCCGGCGGCTCAGCTCGCCGGTTCGGGTGTCGGCACGTCTTCGACCACCGAGATGCTGCTGTCGTCTTCGTCGTCGTCCTCGCTCACGATCGCCACGATCTTGTCGGCGGCGATCTCCTCGAAAGCGATCGACAGGGGCTTGCGGGCGATCGACGTGACCTGTGGCGGCACGGCGCTGCCGAGACCATCGCCGAGGTGGCCGAAGTAGGAGTTGATCTGACGAGCACGACTGGACCCGAGGGTGACGAGGCGGAACTTGGATTCGGTTCGCTCGAGGAGCGCTTCGATCTTCGGATTCATCAAGCTGTCGTGTCGGTCGCTCATTACGGCTCCAGGATGGCGCGATGGGGCGGCGGTGCAGCCGACCACGCTACCACCGACGAGGACGGCTCAGTCGCTCGGCCGGGCGGCGCCGGCGCGCGCCTCGTCGATGATGGCGAGGATCTCACCGACCGCGCGGTCGAGCTCGTCGTTGACGACGACCGTTGCGCCCAGCTGCCTGGCGTCGTCGAGCTCGCGTGCGGCCTCGTCGATGCGGTCGCGCACGTGGTTGTCGGAGTCACCGCGGCCCCGCAACCGGGCTGCTTGCTCCTCGGGGCTCGGGGCGACGAGGAAGATCAGGAGCGCGTCCGGATCGTTCGCCCGCACCTGCCGGGCCCCCTGGACATCGATTTCCAGCAGGACATCGCGACCGGCTGGGGGTTTGGGCAGCGGCGTGCCATACCGGTGACCGAGGAACTCGGCCCACTCGAGGAACCCGCCACCCCGGCGGTGGGCCTCGAAGGTCGGCTCGTCGACGAACGTGTAGGCCGTGTCGTCCTCGCCGGGGCGGGGCGGACGGGTGGTCCAGGACCGGCTCAGCCACAACCGCGAGTCGACATCGACGACTCGACGCGCCACCGTGCCCTTTCCGACCCCGCCGGGACCGGAAAGAACGATGACGAGGCTTGGGCGGGTCGTCAGCTCCCGACCGCAGCGAGCAGGGCAGCCCGCTGTTGGCCACCGAGGCCCCGCAGGCGCCGGGTCTCGCTGATGCGGCACTCGTCCATGAGACGTCGAGCCTTCACCTTGCCGACACCCGGGAGCGATTCGAGCACTGCGAGGACCTTGGTCTTTCCGACGACATCGTCGTCGGACTGGTCGAGCAGCTCGGCCAGACTGACCGAGCCCATCTTCAGTCGTTCCTTGAGCTCGGCGCGGACGCGTCGGGCCTGAGCGGCCTTCTCGAGCGCCGCCATTCGTTGGTCATCAGTGAGCGTGGGTGGTGCTGCCATGACACCAGTGTAGTTTCGTCGCGGGGGCCGAGCGGCGGACCCCCTGTCGACCCCGAGTCTCGTCCTGGGCCGATCGCGAGCCTCCCTCGGCGCTTCGATCACCCAACGAGTTTGCGCTGCTACTAGGCGCGGTCGGGCCATATGGCCTACATTTCTTTCTGCCCGTGGGTCAAGACAGCAGCTCGGTAACCGATAGGTGAAACCATGCGACCTGGCTCGCAGGCGTTTCTCGCCAGCACGCTTGCCCTCCTCTTGATCTCGGCAGTCGTCGGACCAGACGCGCTCGGGCTGGCGTTGGGCCTGGTCATCGGCCCTGCGAGCATCGTCGTCGTTCTCCGCTCAGTTCGCAGACATCGTCCTCGTCACCCTGGCGTGTGGTATGGGCTCGCGGCGCTCGGAGTTCTCTTCCTCGTCGCAGGCGTGGTGGGGGAGCTCATCTCACCGGACCACCCGCATCCGTCGCCCGCCGACTACATCGACTTCGCCGCCTATTCCGTTGCCGTCGCCACGTTCGTCACACTGGTCGCGCACCGCAACCGGCTCGCGGACAACACGAGCCTTCTCGAGGCCGTCATCCTCCCAGGGGGCTTGGCGGTGGCGCTGTGGAACTTCCTCACCGTGCCGAACATCATCGACGGTGTCTTCTCCACAGAGGGCATCGTGTTGACCTCCGCGTTCAACCTGTTGACACTCTTCCTGTGCGCGGCCATCGCCGCGCTGGTATTCGGACCAGGTCGCCGCGAACCCGCCCTGTACCTGCTGAGTGTCGTCGGCCTCGGCGCGCTGGTCGGCGACGTCCTCGCCTCGATCGACGAATCAGGCCGCGGATTCCCCGGCCTCGATCACTTCGTCCTGTTGATCCCGGGGCTGGCGTTCATCACGAGTGGCGTCGCCGCGCTCCACCCGACGATGACCCTCGTCACCGAGCCGACCATCGAACCGGTGACCCCAATGAGCCGCCGCCGGATGTTCGCGATCTCCGTCACCGCCGTGATGGCGCCCTTGTTCATCCTCGCTCGACTCGGCCAGAACGACCCGTGGTGGGTCACGACGGTCACCGTCTTCATCTGGATCCTGACCATCTCGGGCATCATGCTCCGCCTGGCCGGGCTGCTGCGGGCCCGCGAGCGAATCGCCAGCGCCGACCGCATCCTCGTCGCTGCCGCCGAGGACATGATGGCCTCGACCACCCCTCCGGCCATGTACCGGAGCGCCATTCGGGCAACCACTGCACTCGGCGCCGAGAACTTCGACCACGGCCGTACGACCATCCTCGACCTGACCGACGACGAATGGACCATCGCCGCGAGCGACGGTCCGGTGCCGGCCGATGCGGTCGGCACCACGGTGTTGTTCGGCGCCGATCACGAACCGATGCTCAATGCCCTCGACGGCAGATACGCGGCGAGCTTCGAGGACCTGGCTGCGATCGATCGCGTCGGGACAACTGCTCCGTGGGCCACCATCACACCCCTCGTCGCCGCCGACAGACTCCGCGGCGCTCTGCTGATCACGAGCTCCGGCCCGCTCCCGGTCCACGCCGTCGCGACGCTCACAGCACTCGCCAGCGACCTCTCGCTCGCCCTCGAGGGAGTCGACCGGGCCGAGGCGCTTCATCGTCAACGCAGTGAACGACGCTTCCGGTCACTCGTCGAGAACTCGAGTGACATCGTGACCGTGGTGGACGACGCCGGATGCATCGAGTTCGTCACCGCAGCCATCACCCGCATCCTGGGCAAGCTCGAAGGCGACGTGATCGGTCGCAAGATCGAGGACCTCGTCGTCGTGGAAGACCGAGCGCGCCTTCGCGCCAGCCTGCAGCTGCACCCTTCCGCGCCGATCTCGACCGAGATCCGCGTCCTCGACGCGGCCGGCAATGCGCGCTGGTTCGACATCGTCGCCTCCGATCTCCGCAGTGTTCCGGATATCGCCGGCATCGTCGTCACCGCCCGCGACATCCACGGTAGGAAGATCGCCGACGAGCGAATAGGTCGCAGTGAGGCCCGTTTCCGGTCCCTCGTGCAGCACGCGACGGACATGGTGGCCTTGATCGGCGAGGACGGGACCTTCCGCTACGCGAGTCCGTCGGCCAGCCGCGTCCTCGGCTACGAGGCCGACGAGCTCGAATCTCTCGAGCTTCGGAGCGTCGTGGCCGAACGACACGTCTACCTCCTCGGGGAGACGCTCGGCCGCCTCGAGTCACAACCCGGTGTGGCCTGTGGGCTCGAGCTCGATGTCGTGACGAGGAGCGGCGAGACCCGGACGCTGGACGTCACCGCCCGCGACCTCCGCCACGACCATGCCATCGAAGGAATCGTCGTGAACGCCCACGACATCACCGATCGCAAGCAGCTCGAACAGAGCCTGCGCCACCAGGCCCTCCACGACGGGCTGACCGGAATCCCCAATCGCACGCTCTTCCACGATCGGGTGGAACAGGCGCTCGCCAAGCGAGCAAGCGATGTGGCGGTGCTCGTGATCGACCTCGATGACTTCAAGACGGTGAACGACGGGCTCGGGCATCACTCGGGCGACGACTTGTTGAAGGTGCTCGCGTACCGGATTCGCCACGTCGTACGGGTCGGCGACACCGCAGCCCGCCTGGGTGGCGACGAGTTCGCCATACTCATCGACGACGCGAGCGACCGCACTCACGCCTGCGAAATGGCCGACCGGCTGCTCACCAAGATCCGCGAACCCTTCGACCTCAGCGGCAACGAAGTGACCGTCGAGGGCAGCATCGGCATCGCGTTCAGCTCCGATCTCGTCCGACCGAACGCCGACATGTTGATCCGCGGCGCCGATGCGGCGATGTACGCCGCGAAGGCCGCCGGAAAGGGCCGCTGGCAGCTGTACGAGGAGTCCATGCACCTCGGTGCGGTCGAACGACTCCACATCAAGACCGACCTGGCAAAGGCCCTCGGTCGCGACGAGTTCCGGCTCTGGTATCAGCCGGTCATCGATCTCGACGACGGCCATCTGACCGGGTTCGAGGCGCTGTTGCGATGGGAGCGAGCCGACATCGGCATCGTCCCTCCGAACGACTTCATCCCGCTTGCGGAGGAGACCGGGCTCATCATCCCGATCGGCCGCTGGGTCATGCGGGAGGCACTCCTGCAGCTGCAGCGGTGGAGAACCGCTCTCGCCCGTCCCGACCTCTCGATGGGTATCAATGTCTCTCCCCGACAGCTCAGCGACGAGCGTCTCGTCGCTGACGTCACCGCGTCGATCGACGAAGCCGATGTCCCGGCCAACGTCGTCATCATCGAGCTCACCGAGACCTCCCGGGTCGACGAGGAGAGCATCGAGGCCGACCGGCTGGCTGCGATCCGCCGGCTCGGCTGTCATGTCTTCGCCGATGACTTCGGATCCGGCTACGCGTCGTACGCGGCCCTGCGGCGACTGCCGTTCTCGGGCGTGAAGCTCGATCGGAGCCTGATCGAGGGTGTCGCGCACCCGCAGGCCCGACGGGGACGGGCACAGGTCCGCTCGATGATCGAGATGGCCCGCCAGCTCGGGCTCGAGGTCGTCGCCGAAGGCATCGAGCTGCCCGAACAGGTACAGGTGCTCCGCGAGCTCGGCTGCGACAAGGGCCAGGGCTATCACTTCGCTCGTCCCTCGCCCGACGGCGGCATATCCGAGGACTTCGAGCAGGTCATCCAACCCCTCGACACTCGCGCCGGCTGAGGCGTGAGCTCGCCCCGGCGATCTCACGCGCGGCGCGACGGATTTCCCCATCAGCCACATCCGGCTACTCAGTGTGGTTGAATTGGGTGATTCATCTTAGTTGTCGATCAGCAACGCTCCTCATAGCCTCGGCAGCTCTGCAACGTGACGCAGGAGATTTCATGTCTCATGAATGCACGATGCGGGCGGCTCACACATTCCACAATTCCAGCATTGCGAACGACGACATTCGATCGTTGCTCCGCGACCGCTATAGAGCCGACGACGGCGCGACCCTGGGGTTCTATCGCCGCCGCGAGCGTGCGTTCTCGACCGGTACCCATCGATCGTTCCTGTCGACGGTGTACGCAACGGCTCGCAGCTTCCGGACTCAGGGTCTCCGCACCGGCGAGATCGCTGTCATCGCCACCCCTGGCGCCGACCACACATGCGTCGCATTTCTCGCGGCCATCACCCTCGGAGCAATCCCCACGGTCATGGCCGTACGGCCGGCGTTCGACGACCCCACGACCGCCAACCAAAGGCTCGACCGGGTACTCGCCGCCCTTCCGGGCACCCCGGCTGTCATCATCGCTGAAGGCGGCACTCCGCCACCGGCGAGCCGGGACTGCCGGTTCATGCACCTACCAACCGATGTCACGGGCATCGATACCCAACCGATCCAGATCGTGCGACCGGCAACCGACGACATCGCGTACCTCCAATTGAGCAGTGGATCAACCGGCACACCACAGCCGATTGCCATCACGCATCGAGCGCTCATCGCCAACAACCGCAGTCTCGAGGATCGAGTCGAACTGGAAAGCACCGACGTATTCCTCGCCTGGCTTCCGCTTTATCACGACATGGGACTCACCGCCTTCTTCCTGTTGCCACTGGCACTCGGAGCGAACTTCCACATCCTCACTCCGTTCGACTTCCTCGGCGACCCGGCTGTGTGGATCCAATGCCTCTCCGACACGAGGGCAACCGTCACCGCGAGCCCCAACTTCGGTTACCGCCACGCCTCCGAACGGGCCCGAGACTCACGCCTCGTCGACATCGACCTGTCGTCGCTGCGGCGGGCCTACTGCGGCGCCGAACCCGTCAGCGGCGCAGCGATGCGTGACTTCTACAACCGATTCGGGCCACTCGGTCTCCGGCCCGACGCGGTCATGCCCACGTACGGCATGGCCGAGACGACCTTGATGTTGACGATGCCCGTCATGGGCAGCGGACTGCGGTCCATGGCCATCCCGCGCACCGATGTGCTCTCGGTCGGAACGGTGCCGCCCGGCACTGCCGGCTCGATCACCACATCGCCGCTTCCGGCCGCGGATGTAATCGAGATCTGCTCGGTCGGACCGCCGGCGGCCGATGTCGACATGTGGTTGATCGACTCCGACGGCAATCCGCTCGAAGGCGAACGTCGATGCGGCGAGATCGTCGTCAGGTGTCCCTCGCTCGGTGCGGGCTATCTGAGGCCCGACGGGTCGGTCGACGCCTTCGACGCCGCTGGATTCCGCACCGGCGACATCGGGTACTTCGACGGCGGCGACCTCTTCATCGTCGACCGGATCAAGAACACCATCATTCGCAACGGGCAGAGCATCTCGGCCCAGGTGCTCGAAGACACCCTCAGCGACGTCATCGGATGTCCGGTCGACCAAGTGCTCATGGTCGACTCCGACGTGACCTCCGACAGCGGTCGTCTGACGGCGATCATCGAGCTTCGACGAGACGCCGACCCGACCGAGCTGTACGAGGCCGTTCTCGAGAACATCGAGCGCTTCGAACCGCCCATCGAAGATCTCGTGTTCGTGCGACCTGGCTCCATACCTCGAACCACGAGCGGCAAGAAACGCCACGCGGAGGCCCGCCAGCAGCTCATCTCCGGCGACCTGCGGATCGCCGCAATGCACGCTCTCCCAGGTCCCCTGGCGCTCCGGGATGGCCCCGACGAGGTCGACCCTGGTCTCGTGATCGACCTCGTCGCGCTCGAGACGACTGCCGAGGTTCGCGACACCGTGCGGCTCCACGCCATCGGTCGTGGCCTCGACACCCCGATCGAGGACACGACCAGGTTCGGGTCCGATCTCGGCTTCGATTCACTCGCGATGTACGAGCTCGCAATGGCCATCGAGGAGCGGCTCGCCATCCAACTCGACGAGGCCGATCTGGCCGAGCTCCGCACGGTCGACGATCTCGCACGAATCGCCCTCGAGAGACACCGGTCCCCGAGGCCACGCACGTCGGGCATCACTGCGTCGATTGCCGCCGCCTCCCGTCCCCTACCGCAGATCTTCAATCACGTCGAAGACCAGAAGGGACGAAAGGTCCTCATCGACGGACGTTGGGTCAGCGACTTCGCCTCGTGCAACTACCTCGGTCTCGACCTCCACCCGTCGGTCATCGACGCCATCGAACCTGCTGTCCGCAAGTGGGGACTGCACCCGAGCTGGACGCGGGCCATCGCCTCGCCTGCTCCGTACCGCGAGCTCGAGCACCGTCTCGCCGATCTCATCGGCGTGCCCGACACCGTGGTCTTCCCGACCGTCACGCTCGTCCACATGGGAGTGCTCCCGAGCCTCGCCGGCTCCGGGGGCACGATCCTCATCGACCGCGCCGCACACAACTCGCTCCGTCAGGCAACCGACCTGGCACAAGCGCACGGCACTGCTGTCACGGTGTTCGACCACAGTGACCTCGCCGAGCTCGAGACGAAGCTCGCCGTCGTCGACGCCGGCGGGCCGAAGATCATCGTCGTCGACGGTGTGTACTCCATGTCGGGCGAAGCGGCTCCGCTCACCGAGATGCTGCCGATCGCCGAGCGGCACGATGCGACGATCTACGTCGATGACGCCCACGGGTTCGGGATTCTCGGTGAGGGCCCCACGCCCGAAGCACCCTACGGCCACCGCGGCAACGGCGCGGTACGGCACCTCGGGCTCGGCTACGACCGCATCGTCTACGTTGCCGGACTGTCGAAGGCCTACTCGTCGATGGGTGCCTTCATCAGCGCCGCGTCACCCGAGCAGCGAAAGCAGTTCGAGACTGCGTCGACGATGGTCTTCTCCGGCCCCGTGCCGATCGCGAGTCTCGCGAGCGCGCTCGCCGGCCTCGACGTCAATGACTCCGAGGGCGAGCTGCTCCGGTCGCGGCTTCATGCCCTCACCACGCAGCTCATGGTCGGCCTGAGTGATCTCGGGTTGGCCGTCGACAACGGGCACGATTTCCCGATCGTCAACATCGAGATCGGTGATGTCGAGTCCACACGCGCCGCGGC
>JAOTZB010000467.1 GCA_029861625.1 Acidimicrobiia bacterium | reverse complement strand
GCGCGACATAATCCGCGAGGTCGTCGACGACGGCGAGATGCTCGAATCTCGGGCGGCATGGGCGCCGAACATCATCACCACGCTCTCGACCATCGCCGGTCGTCCGGTGGGGATCGTCGCCAACCAACCGCAGAGCCTCGCCGGCACCCTCGACATTCCCGCGTCCCAGAAGGGTGCTCGCTTCGTCTCGTTCTGCGACGCGTTCAACCTGCCGCTGATCACGTTCGTCGATACGCCCGGTTTCTATCCGGGCAAGGACCTCGAGTGGAGGGGCATGATCCGCCACGGTGCTCAGCTCGCGTTCGCCTACGCCCGCGCCACGGTCCCCCGGGTCTGCATCACCCTCAGGAAGTCGTACGGCGGTGCATACATCGTCATGGACTCGAAGAAGATGGGAAACGACCTCGCCTTCGCATGGCCGACGGCCGAGATCGCCGTGATGGGAGCGAAGGGCGCCACCGAGATACTCCACCGCAAGGCCAGTCCGACGGAACGGCAGGTACTCGAGACCGAGTACGAGGAACGGCTGTTGAATCCCTTCCGCGCCGCCGATCGCGGCTCGATCGACGATGTCATCGACCCGGCCGACACCCGCAAGGTCGTTGCCGATGCCCTGTCGCTCCTCGTGGGCAAGCGAGAACGTCTTCGCCGGAAGCGTCACGACAACATCCCGCTGTGAACACTGCCGCTCGGTGAGGACTGGGCCTCGGCCCTCGACTACGCTTCGGGCCCTGGAAATACAGCAACGCAGCCACGCCCCTGCTGCGAGTCACCTGAGGAGCACGCGTGTCAGAATCCATCACGATCACCGACAACCGCACTGGTGAATCCTTGGAGATTCCGATCGTCGATGGTGGCGTCGACGCTGCCGAGTGGCGCAAGCTCGTTCCCGGACTGTGGTTCTTCGACCCGTCGTTCAGCACCACCGCCGCCGCCAGCAGCGCCATCACCGAGCTCGACGGCGAGAACGGCATCCTGCGCTATCGCGGCTACCCGATCGAGCAGCTGGCCGAGAAGTCGACGTTCCTCGAGGTGGCCTACCTGTTGATCCAGGGCGAGCTCCCCACGACCGATCAGCTCGCCTCGTGGACCCACGAAGTCACCACCCACACCTATGTTCACGACGACTTCCGCAAGCGCGTCTTCGACGCCTACCACTACGACGCCCACCCGATGGGCCTGCTCACGTCGAGCGTCGCCGGCCTCTCGACGTTCTACCCCGAGGCGAAGGAGATCGACGATCCCGACATCCGGATGCAACAGATCATCCGGCTCATCGCCAAGATGCCAACGCTCGCGGCCTCGGCGTACCGCTTCTCGATCGGCATGCCGTACGTCTTCCCCGACAACGATCTCGACTACGCAACGAACTTCCTCTCGATGATGTTCAAGGTCGCGGAGCCCCGCTTCGAGTGCCCCGAGGCCATCAGCCGAGCGCTCGACATCTTGTTCATCCTCCACGCCGACCACGAACAGAACTGCTCGACCACCGCTGCTCGCGTCGTCGGCAGCTCGCACGCGGACCCCTACTCCACCATCGCCGCCGCCTGCGCAGCCCTCTACGGGCCCCGCCATGGCGGCGCCAACGAGGCCGTCCTGCGAATGCTGAAAGGGATCGGCAGCTACGAGAACGTCGAGGCGTTCATCGACTCGGTCAAACACGGTGACGGCCGGCTGATGGGCTTCGGTCACCGGGTCTACAAGCACTATGACCCGCGTGCGACAATCATCAAGAAGGCGGCGTACGAGGTGTTCGACGTCACCGGGCAGAACCCGCTGCTCGACATCGCGCTGAAGCTCGAGGAGGTTGCGCTCGCCGACGACTACTTCGTCAGCCGCAAGCTCTACCCGAACGTCGACTTCTACTCCGGCCTCATCTACGAAGCCCTCGGGTTCACCAAGGAAATCTTCACCGTCTTGTTCGCGATCCCCCGCACGGCCGGCTGGCTCTCGCACTGGAGCGAGATGCTCGAGCAGGACTCGCGGATCGCGCGACCTCGACAGCTCTACTCCGGCGTCGGTGTCCGCGATTACGTCGACATCGCCGACCGCTGAGTCCCCCGGCTCCGGAGCCGGCGCACCGTCACCGTCGATCTGTGACCTCTCCCGATGTGTTGGCGCGCGCGCGTACTGGACACTTTCACTATATGGCGATATATTTGAGTCATCGTCACTGACTCACCAGCGCCTGCGATGCCATGAACGGACCCGCCACTGCCCCCGTCCAGATCGAGCTCCACGGCCGCCGACGCCGCGCCGTGCGTCGGGCGACGGGCC
>JAOTZB010000162.1 GCA_029861625.1 Acidimicrobiia bacterium | reverse complement strand
ACGAAGCCGTCCGGGCTGGAGATGGCGAGCGCGGCCTCCCAGACCGCGAGGATGACGACGCCAGCGATGATGGGTGCCGACCATCCTGCGAGGCGATCGCGCCACGTCACGGTTCGTCCACCCGGTGGGCCTCGACCGCCCGCAGTGCCTCGCGAACCTGGGTGATCTTCTCGAAGAACGCCGTCTGTTCCCGCGTGATCTCATTGCGGTCGCCGAGATCGACTTCGATGATCGACGCGATCCGGCCCGGCCGCGGCGACATGACGACCACGCGTGTGGAGAGATAGACGGCTTCGGGAATCGAGTGCGTGACGAACACGACCGTGGTCTTGGTCTCGGACCAGATGCGCAGCAGCTCGTCCTGCATGTGCTCGCGGGTCATCTCGTCGAGCGCACCGAACGGTTCGTCCATCAACAACAGGGACGGGCTGAACGAGAGCGAGCGGGCGATCGCGACCCGCTGTTGCATGCCGCCCGAGAGCTCGGCGGGATGATGATCGACGAATTCGTCCAGCTTCACCAGCTCGAGCATCTCGCGGGCCCGGCGGTGACGGTCCTCCCGCTTCCAGCCCATGAGCTCGAGGGGCAGCTCGATGTTCTTCGACACCGATCGCCAGTCGAACAGCCCGGCGCGCTGGAACGCCATGCCGTAGTCCTGGTCGCGCCGCGCCTGCTCGGCTGACTTCCCGTTGACGAGAATGGCTCCGGTGGTGGGTTCGATGAGCGACGCGACCAGCCGGAGAAGGGTGCTCTTGCCGCAGCCCGACGGACCGATGAGCGTGACGAACTCCCCCGGCTCGATGTCGAGGTCGATCTCGACCAGCGCCTGGACCGCATTGGCCTTGCCCGGGTTGAAGACCTTCGACGCGCCGTTGATCCTCACCGCGTGCGTTGTCACGTGACGGCCTCCCGGCCTTGTCGCCCCAGCACCAGCCGCTCGACGAGGGTGATGATCAAGAACACGAAGATACCGAGCAACGCCGACCCGATGACCGCAGCGTAGAGCCGCTCGGGTCCGGTGGTGTAGCGCTGGGCCTCGAGCAGGATCCGGCGCCCGAGCCCGCCGCCGACCCCCGCCGAGATCTCGCCGACAATGGCGCCGACGATGCTCGCCGTCGCCGCGATCTTGAACGCCGCGAACAGGTACGGGACCGACGCCGGCAGCCGGAGACGCCACAGGGTCTGACCCCATGTGGCCGCATACGACTCCATCAGCTCCATGTTCTCGGGCCGCGGCGACTGGAGGCCGCGCAGACCATTGACCGCGACCGGGAAGAACGTCAGGAACGTGGCGATGATGGCCACCGACATCCAGTCCTTCCAGTCCCACGGGAGGAAGTCGAAGTTCTTGCGGCTCCACACGATGACGATCGGCGCGATGGCGATCAGCGGGATGGTCTGGCTGGCGATCACGTAGGGCAACAGACCCTGCTCGAGCCGACGCGATCGAGCCAGCAAGATCGCGATCGCGAGCCCGACGAGCACGCCCACCGTGAACCCCACTGCTGCCTCGCGCAAGGTGAAGGCCGCCTCGTCGAAGAGCAGCCGGGCGAAGATCTTGTCGGTTCCGCCGGGCGTCTCACCGAACTCGCCGAGGATGTCGAGAACCGGCGGCATGTTGAGGTCATCGGTGCGCGGCAGCACCGAGCCGACAGCAGGCCAGTCGGTCTGGCGGTCGTCGATCGCCTGCCCGAAGGCCTTGTAGCCCGTGTATCCGAAGCCGAGGAGCACCAAGAACACGACGAAGACCACGACCTGCCGGATCACGCGGACACTCGTCTCGCGGCGATCCTCCTTCCGGGCGCGTTGACGAATCAGCTCCTCGCGTACCAGCGGATCGATGCTGGCGTCGGTCGTCGCGGCGTCGGGCCCGGTGTCGATGGCGTTGTCCCTAACCGTTGATCACAGGGATGATGCGCTGCCCGTACGCATTGAGCGTCTCGTCCTTCTGATCGTGCATGAGATAGATGGCGAACTGGTCGACGCCGAGGTCCTCGAGTGCCCGAAGACGTTCGATGTGGGCCTCTTCGGGGCCGAGGATGCAGAACCGGTCGATGATGTCGTCGGGCACGAAGTCGGTGTGGTCGTGACCGGCCTTGCCGTGACCGCTGTAGTCGTACCCCTCCCGCTCCTTGATGTAGTCGGTCAGCGCCTGGGGCACGACACCGGTGTCGCCGTAGCGCTCCACGAGGTCGGCCACGTGGTTGCCGACCATGCCACCGAACCAGCGGCACTGGTCGCGCTGGTGTTCGATGTCGTCGCCGACGTAGGCCGGGGCCGCGACACAGATGTAGAGGTCGTCGGGGTTCCGGCCGGCCTCTTCGGCCGCGCTGCGAACCGCACCGATCGTCCACTCGGCCAGCGACAGGTCGGCCAGCTGGAGGATGAAGCCGTCGGCCTGGGTGCCACACAGGCTCAACGCCTTGGGCCCGTAGGCGGCCATGAGGATCTTGAGCTCGGAGTCCTTCGCCCACGGGAAGTGCTGCTGGGTGCCGTTGTAGGTGACCTCGTGGCCCTCGGCCAGGCCCTTGATGACACCCATGGCCTCGCTCAGCGTCGTGAGCTTGTTCGGCGTGTGACCGAGCACCCGCATGGCGGAGTCGCCCCGCCCGATCCCGCAGATGGTGCGGTTGCCGAACATGTCGTTCAGCGTGGCGTACATCGACGCCGTGACGGTCCAGTTGCGGGTGCCGGGATTCGTGACCATCGGGCCGACGGTCATCCGGTTCGTCGCCGACAACATCTGGCTGTAGATGACGTACGGCTCCTGCCACAGCACGTGGCTGTCGAAGGTCCAGGTGTGGTTGAACCCGAGCGTCTCGGCTCGCGCGGTGAGATCGACGACACGCCACGCCGGTGGGTCGGTCTGCAGAACCACTCCGAAGTCCATCCCCATGGTGTCGCTCCCTCTCGTGTCGTCGTCGTTCGTGCCGGTGGCGGCTATTGATTCGTGGGAAATCCCAGATTCACCGTGCTGCCGGCCGGGTCGGGCCAGCGAGAGGTGAGCACCTTGGGTCGGGTGTAGAAGTGAATTCCCTCGGGCCCGTAGATCGTGGTGTCACCGAACGCAGAGTCCTTCCAGCCGCCGAAGGAGTGATAGCCGACCGGAACCGGGATCGGCACGTTGATGCCGATCATGCCGGCATCGGCATCCTCCTGGAATCGACGGGCGGCACCGCCGTCGCGGGTGAAGATGGCTGCGCCGTTGCCCCACTGGTTCGCGGCGATGAGCTCCGCTGCTTCCTGATAGGTGTCGACGCGGACCACGCTGAGGACGGGCCCGAAGATCTCGTCGGTGTAGACGGTCATGTCGGCTGTGACGTTGTCGAGCAGCGAGACACCGAGGAAGAAGCCATCGCCGTCGAACCGGGCGTCGCGGCCGTCGACGACGACAGTGGCACCGGCGTCGGCGCCGGCCTCGATGTAGCCCGCCACCTTGTCGCGGTGCTCCCGGGTGATGAGCGGGCCCATCTCGGAAGAGGAGTCGGTGCCGGGTCCGATGGTGAGCTTCTCCATCCGGACCTTGATGGCGTCGACGAGCGGATCGGCCACGTCGCCGACTGCGACTGCCACCGAGATCGCCATGCACCGCTCGCCGGCGGATCCGTATGCGGCCGACACGGCCGAGTCGGCCGCGAGGTCGATGTCGGCGTCGGGCAGCACGACCATGTGGTTCTTCGCGCCGCCGAGCGCCTGGATCCGTTTCCCGTGCGACGTGCCGGTCTGGTAGACGTACTTGGCGATCGGGGTCGACCCGACGAAGCTCAGCGCCTTGACGTCTGGGTGCTCGAGAAGACGGTCAACGGCCACCTTGTCGCCGTTCACCATGTTGAGCACGCCGGGGGGGAAGCCCGCCTCCTGGAACAGCTCGACGATGAAACGCGGCGCCGACGGATCGCGTTCGGACGGCTTCAGCACGAAGGTGTTGCCGCAGGCGATCGCGTTCGGCATCATCCAGACCGGAACCATGGCCGGGAAGTTGAACGGCGTGATTCCGGCCACGACGCCGAGCGGCCGGCGTACCGAGTAGACGTCGACACCGGTGGAGGCCTGTTCGCTGTACCTGCCCTTCAGATGCTCCGCCAGCCCACACGCGTACTCGATGTTCTCGATGGCCCGGGCCACCTCTCCCCCGGAGTCGCTCAGCACCTTGCCGTGCTCGGCCGTGAGCCGGGCCGCGATCTCGTCGGCGTTGTCGACCACGAGGTTGCGCCAGTTGAACATCAGCTTCGTGCGCTTGGCCACGCTGAACGTGTGCCACGTCTCGAACGCGGCCTTCGCCGACGCCACCGCCCGATCGACCTCCTCGATGGTGGCCAGGCCGACCTCACCGGTCTGTTCGCCGGTTGCCGGGTTGAAGACAGGGGTGGTCCGTCCCGAGGTGGAGGCGACCGATTCGCCGTCGATCAAGTGGTGGATGGTCTTCATGAGGGCCTCCGGGCTGGAGTGAGCGGAGCGAACGAGTGAAGTCGATGCATCAGATCAGGTAGTCCGACAGGCCACGGCGCAGGTACTGGCCGTGGCCGGTGCTGCCGGTATAGGTGTCGTTCTCGACGATCACACGGCCGCGTGACATGACCGTGTGCACGTGACCGTTGATCTCGACGCCCTCCCAGGCCGAATGGTCGATGTTCATGTGGTGGTTGTCGACGCTGATGGTCCACGTGTGGTTCGGGTCATAGAGCACGATGTCGGCATCGGACCCGGGCTGGATCGTGCCCTTCTTGGGGTAGAGGCCGAACATGCGGGCGGGTGTGGTCGAGCAGAGCTCGACCCAGCGGGGCAGCGAGATCTCGCCGTTCACGACACCCTGGTAGATGAGGTCCATGCGGTGCTCGACCGTGCCGAGCCCGTTGGGGATGGCGCGGAAGTCGTCGAGGCCGAGCTCTTTCTGCTCCTTCATGCAGAAGGGGCAGTGGTCGGTGGAGACCACGCACAGGTCGTTGGTACGCAGTCCCTTCCACAGGTCGGCGTGATGATGCTCGTGTTTGGTGCGCAGCGGGGTCGAGCACACGTAGGCCGCACCCTCGAAGCCGGGTTTGCCGAGGTGGTCCTCGACGTTGAGGTACAGGTACTGCGGGCAGGTCTCGGCGAACACGTTGGCCCCGTTGTTGCGCGCGATCGCCACCTGCTCGAGCGCCCCGGACGCCGAGAGGTGCACGATGTACAGGGGCGCCGCACCGACCTTGGCGAGCTGGATGGCCCGGTGGGTGGCCTCGCTCTCGAACTCGGCCCTGCGCACGTAGCCGTGGTTGACGGGATCGGTCTCGCCCCGCTCGACAGCCTGCTCGGCGAGCACGTCGATGGCGAGGCCGTTCTCGGCGTGCATCATGATGAGCGCACCGTTGCCCGCGGCCTGCTGCATGGCCCGCAGGATCTGACCGTCGTCGGAGAGGAACACGCCCGGATAGGCCATGAACAGCTTGAAGCTGCTGATGCCTTCGTGGACGAGCGCGTCCATGTCCTTGAGGGACTGTTCGTCGACCCCGCCGATGATCTGGTGGAAGCCGTAGTCGATCGCGCACTTGTTCTCGGCCTTGGCGAACCACTGGTCGAGGCAGTCGCGCACGCTCTCGCCGTAGCGCTGGACGGCGAAGTCGACGATGCTCGTGGTACCGCCCCACGCCGCGGCCCGGGTGCCGCTCTCGAAATCGTCGGAGGACACGGTGCCGCCGAAGGGCAGTTCCATGTGGGTGTGGCCGTCGATGCCACCGGGGATGACGTAGAGGCCGGTTGCGTCGATGGTCTTCTCGGCGCCTGCTTCGGCGGTGGCAGCAAGGTCGGACCCGGGCTGGAGCACAGCGACGATGACCTCGCCGTCGATGAGGACCTCGGCCGGGTCGGCGCCCGTCGCCGAGACAACGGTGCCGTTCTTGATGAGCTGTGTCATGGCTACCCCTTGGTTTCCTGGGTCTTGTTCTCAGTCGATGGCTTCGATGGTCGCAATGATCGCGGCCACACCTTCGTCGATCTCATCTTCGCTCACGTCGAGCATGGGTGTGATGCGGATGGCGTTGCCGTACAGGCCGCCCTTGCCGACCAGCAGGCCTCGTTCCCTACATCCTTCCAGGATGGCGCTGGCTCGCCCGGCGTCGGGCTCGATCGTTCCCGGCTGCACGGTCTCGATGGCCTGCATGAGCCCCTTGCCCCGGAGCTCAGCGATCCATGGCGTGCGGTCGGCCACGGGCCCGAGGGCGTCGGTGAGTCGCTTGCCCATGTGCGATGCGTTGGCCTGGAGGTCGTTGCCGACCACGTAACGCAGTGTGGCCAGACCGGCGGACGCCGAGAGCGGGTTGCCGCCGAAGGTGCTGAAGGACAGCGCGGTGATCGTGTCCATGATCTCGGCGCGGGCCACGATGCCGGCGAGGGTGATCCCGTTGCCGACCCCTTTCGCGAAGGTGAGCATGTCGGGCACGATGTCGTGGGCCTGGTAGCCCCAGAAGTGCTCACCCGTCCGGCCCCAGCCGGTCTGGACCTCGTCGGTCACGAACAAGATGCCGTGATTGGCGAGGACCTTGTGGAGCGAACCGAAGAAGCCGTCCGGTGGCGTGGCGAACCCGCCGACGCCCTGGATGGGCTCGGCGATCAGGCAGGCGACATCGCCGGCGGTCATCATGTCGATGACCTGTTGCAGGTCGTCGACGCAGGCCTCGGTGAACTCGTCGTCGTCCATGTTCCGGAACGGGCTCCGGAGCCGGTAGGCGCCCTGCACGAAGTTCACCGAGAGCCCCGACAGGCTGGTGGACGACCACGATGAATGCGAGGTGATGGCCTGGGCCGTGAACGACCGACCGTGGTAGCTGTTGCGCATCGCCAGCACCTGGTTCGACTTGCGATAGCTGGTAGCCAACAAGATGGCCGTGTCGTTGGCCTCGCTGCCCGAGGTGGTGAAGAACACCCGGGCGTCGGGGATGCCGGAGACAGCGGCGATCTCCTCGGCCAGCTCGATCATGGGCTCGCAGAGATAGAGCGTGGACGTATGCATGACCTTCGCGGCCTGCGCCTGCACGGCGGCCACCACGTCGGGGTTGCTGTGGCCGATCATGGTCGTGAGCACGCCGCCGAAGAAGTCGAGGTACCGATTGCCCTCGACGTCCCAGACGTAGCCCCCCTCGCCGTGATCGATGGAGACCGGTTCGGCATAGAGCGGTTTCACGAACGACGGCAGGACGGCCTGGTACCGCTCGTGGAGCTGAGCATTGGTAGTCATCGACGCCTCGCCGGCTCAGGCTTCGGTGAGCGGGCCGTACATGTCGGGCCGGCGGTCGCGGTAGAACGCCCACTGCGACCGCACCTCGGCGATGAGGGCGAGGTCGAGGTCGCGAATCACCAGTTCCTCGTTCTGATCCGACGCGGGATCTTCGACGAATTGGCCGCGGGGGTTGGCGAAGTACGACGTGCCGTAGAAGTCGTTGTCGCCGAGGGGCTCGACGCCCACCCGGTTGATGGCGCCGACGAAGTACATGTTGGCGGCGGCCGACGCCGTCTGCTCGAGCTTCCACAGGTACGCCGAGAGACCGCGGCTGGTGGCCGACGGGTTGAACACGATCTGGGCGCCGTTGAGCCCGAGCGCGCGCCAACCCTCGGGGAAGTGTCGGTCGTAGCAGATGTACACACCGACCTTGCCCACGGCGGTGTCGAACACGGGATACCCCATGTTGCCGGGCCGGAAGTAGAACTTCTCCCAGAACCCCTTCACCTGGGGGATGTGGGTCTTGCGGTACTTGCCGAGGTAGCTGCCATCGGCATCGATCACCGCCGCGGTGTTGTACATGATTCCGGGCTGGTCCTCCTCGTACATCGGCAACACGACGACCATGCCGTGCTTCTCGGCGATCTCCTGGAATCGTTTGGTGGTGGGTCCGTCGGGGATGGCCTCGGTGTAGCTGTAGTACTCGGTGTCCTGGACCTGACAGAAGTACGGCCCGTAGAAGAGCTCCTGGAAACAGATCACCTGAGTGCCGGCGGCGGCGGCCTCGGCGACGTACTTCTCGTGCAGGTCGATCATGGACTCCTTGTCACCGGTCCATGCGGTCTGCACGATCGCAGCCTTGACGACATCGGACATGGCAGCCTCCAGCGGCTCGAGATCGGTATCGACGGGCGCGCGCCCGCCGGCATCCCGACACTATTTGAATGACGACGACCTGTACAAGTTGATCTTTGTTGTATACAAAGAACGACATGGTGCGACGAATCGAGCCCCGTGTGGAGGAGCGCACGGCACGGGGCATCGCCGTGGCGATCGGTTCGCTCATCAGCGACGGCGCACTCGAACCGGGCGACAAGCTGCCCACCGTGAGGGCCCTCGCCTCCGAGCTCGGCGTCAGCGTCAACACCGTGTCCGACGCCTGGCGGATCCTCCAGAGCCACGGCGTCATCGTCACCGAACGGCGCCGCGGCACCACGGTGCGGTCGACCAGGGCCGGGCTCGGGGGGCGCTACTGGCAGGTGCCGGTCGAGCCGGGCACCATCGAGCTCGATCTCAGCACGGGTACACCCGACAACGAGTT
>JAOTZB010000466.1 GCA_029861625.1 Acidimicrobiia bacterium | reverse complement strand
CTCTCGGAGAGACAATGCCGGGCTTTCCTATTCTGCAAACGCTCGTGCTCGCCGCCTACGCCGGCGGACGTTGCTCCGTTTCCTCCCGCCCCGCAGCAGCCAGGCTGCGTGGCCGAGCGATCGCTACGGCCGAGCTGGGATCGGGTGGCGTGCGTCCATCGACGCGCTGCGAAATGCAGCAGATGAAGGAGAGTTTGCATGTCAATCTTCCGCAGGAAGCCCGCACGGGTTGTCCGTCGCGGCGCTGCGACCGAGGATCGGACCGTACGGAAAGTGCGTGGCGAGAGCGTCACCGTCCGGAAGTTCGCCGAGCCGGCGCCGGAGCCGGCTGAGCCGGAGGCCGAGCGCCGCACCTCCCGTCCGCAGAAACAGCGACAGGGCCAGAGGAAACAACCTCAGCGGCAGAAGAGCGGACAGTCCGGCAAAGGTCGCAACAGCGGCCGGAGTTCGAACCGCACCGGCAATTCGTCTCGTCAGGGCTCGCGATCGCGGAACAGCCAGCGATCCGCAGAGCGGCGTGACGAACGACGTAGGCCGTACCGCCCACACCTCGAAGTCGTCCCACCCCCCGACACGGCGCGCAAGCAGATGCTGGTGCGCTCGAATCCCCATCAGACGCAGATCGTGGTCCTCGAAGGGCCCGTGCTCGTCGAGCATTACGTCGCCCGTTCCGATCAGAAGTCGCTCGTCGGGAACGTCTACGTCGGCAAGGTACGCAACGTGCTTCCGGGCATGGAGGCGGCCTTCGTCGACTTCGGTGAAGGCAAGAACGGGGTTCTGTATGCCGGTGACGTCAATTTCGACGACTCCGACATCGAGGAGAAGCGCGCCAGGATCGAGATGGTGCTGAAGCCGGGCGACTCGGTTCTGGTTCAGGTCGTCAAGGACCCGATGGGTAAGAAGGGGGCGAGGCTCACCAATCAGATCAGCCTCGCCGGACGCTACCTCGTGCTCGCACCCGACGCCGATGTGCGTGGGATATCCCGCAGGCTTCCCGACGACGAGCGCCGCCGGTTGCGTGACATCGTCGCCGAGATCCGTCCCAAGGGGATGGGCGTCATCGTGAGAACCGCCGCCCAAGGTGCGACCAAGGATGACCTGGCGGCCGACATCGACCGCCTCAAAGCGATTTGGCAGGACGTTGAGTCTCGCAAGAAGACGCCGGCGCCCGCCCTCATCCACGCCGAGCCGCCGCTGGTGCTTCGCGTGATCCGCGAGCACTTCACGAACGACTTCCGCCGGCTCCTCATCGACCAAAAGGACACCTACGACCAGGTGCTCGGCTACCTGGAGGGGACTGAGGCCGATCTGACCTCGAAAGTGAAGTTGTACGACGAGGAGCTTCCACTGTTCGAGCGCTTCCATGTCGAGGATCAGCTCCGCAAAGCACTGGAACGCAAGGTGTGGCTGGCGTCGGGTGGCCACATCGTGGTGGACCGAACCGAAGCGCTCACGGTCATCGACGTCAACACGGGACGGTTCGTCGGCCACACCAACCTCGAGCAGACCGTCTTGCAGAACAATCTCGAGGCTGCGGAAGAGATCGCCCGCCAACTGCGGCTCCGCGACATCGGCGGCATCATCGTCATCGACTTCATCGACATGGAGATCTCGAAGAATCGGGACGCGGTGTTGCTCAAGTTGCGCGAGCAACTGGCGAAGGACAAGACACGAACGCAGGTGTTCGAGGTGTCCAACCTCGGTTTGGTGGAGATGACGCGCAAGAACGTGTCTGCAGGGCTCCTCGAGTCCTTCTCGGACGTCTGCCCGCATTGCGCTGGACGTGGAGTCATCCTGCACGAACAGGCTGCGACGCACGGCAGCCCGCGCCCGGGTGAGGCCAGCAACACGGGTTGACGAGTCGGAGCTTGTGGTGGGAGGTGGGTTTCGGGTCGCCGCACCCGAGGCTATGATTGCCAGTCCGGTACAGCGACTGTCGCGTCGCATACCGGTTCCCGAGGCCCAACCCGTCGGGCATGTGGCTCGGGCAAATTGACTCCGGAGGAGAACATGTACGCCATCATCCGCGCCGGCGGAAAGCAGGCGAAGGTCCGCACCGGCGACGTCATCGACGTCGAGCGGATCAAGAGCGATGCCGCTGAGGTGACGTTCACGCCGTTGCTGCTGGTCGACGAGGACGGCACGGTCGTGTCCGACCCCAAGGTGCTCGGCAAGGCGAAGGTCACCGCAGAGATCGTCGGCGAGAGCCGCGGTCCGAAGATCGACGTGTTCAAGTACAAGAACAAGTCGGGGTCACGCCGGCGCCAGGGGCACCGCCAGACCTAC
>JAOTZB010000465.1 GCA_029861625.1 Acidimicrobiia bacterium | reverse complement strand
CCGAAATCGAGGACGGGACCGTTCGGGTGCGAGTCCGCACTCGGGCCCAGGCCGGTGGTGGTCCGTCCACCACAATGCCGAGCGACACGTCGACGACCATGCCCGGTGACACAACCTCGACGACGCTGCCCGATGCGGGCTCCGGCTCGGCAGTGACGGCCGCGGCGGGTAACGCCGGCACGGTGACCTATGCGGTCGCGAACGGCACGATCACTGTGCTGGACGTCACCGCCAACGACGGTTGGTCCACCGAGATCGAGGTCGGCCAGGGTGTCGAGATCGAAGTGAAGTTCGAGAGCGCAACCATGCGGGTCGACTTCAACGCCGAGTTCGAGGACGGCCTGGTGCGGGTGCGAGTCCGGACCAGGGCGCTCGATGACGACGGCGGTGTCACCAGCACCACCTTCGCCGACGATTCCGACGACGATGACGACGTCACGAGCACGACGATCGTCGACGATTCGGACGGCGACGATGACGACGACTCGGACGACGACGACGACAACGACGACGATGACGATGACAACGGCGACGATGACGACGATGACGACGGGGACGACGGCGACGGGGACGACGGGGACGATGACGACGGGGACGATGACTGATCGGCCTTGCCGGTTCGCACCCGGGTGACGTCTCGAGCTCTAGCTGCCCCCGAGCTCGAGCGTCACTTGGGCCCCGCCGAGGGGGCTCGCTCCAACAATGAGCGAGCCCCCTGTTGCTTCTGCCGTCCGCCGGGCGATGTCGAGCCCGAGACCGGTCGAACCGCCGCCGCTCCTTCCCCGCTCGACGTCGACCTCCGCAAAACCCCCTCCCGCATCGTCGACCAAGAGCCGAGCCACGCCAGCGTTTTCAGCGCACGACACGGCGTATCCGGTCCCTTCCGGGGTGTGGGCGAAGACGTTGCCGATGACGGCGTCGATGGCGGCTTCGAGATCTCCACGCGGAACGGTGACCAGCGGCCCGCCTCCGGGCGGAGTCTCTACGGTGGTTGCTCGACCCTGCTCTTCGGCGAGCGCCTCCCAGAATGCGGCTCGTTCTCTCAGGACCGCCCCGAGATCGGTGAGCGTCCCAGTTTCGGAGCGCTCAGGCCGCCGTACCTCGCGGATGACGAAGTCGACGGATCGTTGCAGCTCCGACAGGTCGTCCAACAACACCTCACGGTCCGGGCCCTTTGTGAAACGCTCGATGTCAAGGCCAAGCGCCGCGAGCGGGGTGCGGAGCCGGTGCGAGAGGTCCGCCGCAGTCTCACGCTCGCGCTGCAGCAGCTCCGTGACCTGTTGGGCGAGGCGGTTGAACTCGGCCCCCACCTCTCGGATCTCGGGTGGTCCGGCCGGATCGACTCTGGTCGTGAGATCGCCCGCCCCAAGGCGTTCGGCTGCGTCGGACAACTCCTCGACAGGCGTCACGATGGTGCGCCCCATGCGAGAGGCAATCACCACCGCGATCAGGACGAGCGCAACGCCGAGGATCCCGAGCAGCGCCCAGGCACGGTCGACCCCGCGGCCCAGCGTCTCGTCGGAGACGAACACTCTGATGACCGAGATTCCCGTCTCGTCGAGCGCCGGCGCGTACACCGCCTCGCCGTCGGGCAGGTCACGTCTGCCGGTGGCACCGGCCTGCACCTCGGACAGGTCTTCGCCGTCAATGTCGAACGGCGCTCCAATCAGCCGCCCATCTGCGAGCACGACCGTGACTTTGTTGCCGTTCAGATCGCCGGATCCGATGACGTCGTTGATTCTCGCCGGGTCGCCACGGGCGGACGTCGTCACCACGGCGAGAAGCTGGGCATCCCGCTCCGCACCTGCCAGGGCGCGGTCACGAGCGAGCTCGGCGACGAGGATCCCGAGAGGAATCGAGAAGGCGATCACGATGAGGCCGGCGACGGCGAGGGCGACGAGGCTGAGTCGCCGCCTCACGCGGTCGGGTCGACCAGCTTGACTCCCACGCCCCGCTTGGTGTGGATGTACTCAGGCTCGGCAGCGGACTCGCCGAGCTTCCTCCGCAGCCACGAAAGATGAACGTCGACGGTCTTGTCGGCTCCGCCGTACGGCTGGCGCCATACCTCGGCCATGAGAGTCCGCTTCGGGACCATGACGCCGGGTCTGGCGCACAAGAATGCGAGGAGCTCGAACTCCTTCGACGTCAACTCGAGGTCCCTGTCGCCGAGCCGAGCCTCATGGGCGGCCAGATCAACGACGAGATCGCCGACGACCAACTCGCTCGGGCCGTCGTCGGAGCCGCCGCGCCGGAGCACGGCCCTGATCCTGGCTGCGAGGTGGCCGGCAG
>JAOTZB010000425.1 GCA_029861625.1 Acidimicrobiia bacterium | reverse complement strand
GCCGTCGACATGTTGAACCTGACGTGCTCGATGGCGGTGGCGTTCCGGCACCTCGCCGACCGCGGGTTCAAGCCCAGGGGCGACCTGATCTACTTCGCCGTCGCCGACGAGGAATCGGGGTCCGATCACGGCGCACGGTGGGTTGCCGACCACGCCGCCGACGCCATCCGAGCCGACTACGTCCTGACCGAGAGTGGCGGGCTGCACTCCGGGTCGCCGGACCGGCCCCTCGTCGGGCTGACCGTCGGCGAGAAGGGTGTCGCCTGGCGCCGCCTCCGCGTGCGCGGGACGCCCGGGCACGGCTCGATGCCATTTCGCATCGACAACGCGCTGGTGAAGGCAGCTGCGGTCGTCCAGCGGCTCGCCGACTACCGGCCGGCGCCCCGGTTCCACGAGCTGTGGCCCCATCAGGTCGAGAGTCTCGGCGTCGACGACGAGACCAAGGCGCTGTTGCTCGACCCGGCCGAGATCGACGCCGTGCTCGCGGCACACCCGAATACCGGTTCAGCGTCGTTCCTGCACGCGTGCTGTCACACGACGTTCTCGCCCAACGAGATCGGCGGGACGGTCAAGACCAATGTGATCCCGGGTGTCGTCGACCTCGCTGTCGACATCCGAACCCTGCCGGGCGAGACCGACGACGATGTCGCCGCGCATCTTCGTGACGCGCTCGGTGACCTCGGTGACGAGGTCGAGGTGACGACGGTCATGAACGACGCGGCGACGATCTCGCGTCATGACACGCCACTCTGGGACGCTGTCCAGCGGGCGGTCGCCAAGCCGTTCCCCGGCGTCCGGTTGGCACCGCACATGACGGTCGGGTTCACCGACGCCAGGGTCTTCCGAGGGATGGGGGCGATCGCGTACGGCGCTGGCCTGTTCTCGCCCGATCTCGATGCCGGAGCCTTCTCCCGACGGTTCCACGGCGACGACGAGCGGGTCGACGTCGAGTCGCTCCGCCTCACGACCCAGCTGTGGATCGACGTCGCAACCGACCTCCTGTCCTGACCCCGAGAAACGGCGACTGGCTGGTTCAGCGCGGGGCTGGAGCGGGGATCGGGCCGACCTCGGTGAGGTCGGGCCCGGTCGGCGGTGGTTGAGCAATAGGCTCCGAGGTCTACGACGTGGAGGACCGATGATCGACGCGATCGAGGAACGCTTTCGTCGGCACATGCCCGACGACACCGAGTACTGCTCGATGCGGTACTTCGAGGAGCGCGGCGAGCACCTCGTGGTCCGCCAGGGCGTGACCGAACCGATTCGTACGTCGCTCGACGCCGGAGCGATGATCACCGTCTGGTCCCGCGGCGGGCTCGGGTATGCCGCGACGAGCGACCTCACCGATGCCGGCATCGCCGACGCCGTGACGAGCGCGCGGCGGTGGGCGCACATCACTGCCGGCGTCGGCGTGATCGACACACCACCGCTCGGCCATCACTCCGGTGAGTTCCTGTCACCGGTCGAACGCAGCTGGGAGACGGTCGAGCTCGCCGATCGCATCGACCTGCTCGAGAAACAGTGCGCGGCGCTCGAGGTCGACGATCGCATCGTCGACTGGGACGCGGAGCTCTGGCTCGTCGATCGGGACTCACTGCTGCTCACCAGCGGCGGTGGTCGGGTGGTCCAGCAGTTCCAGAGTGTGTTCCCCTCCCTGTCGGCAACGGCGAACAACGGCTCGAACACGCAGCGCCGCACCTACGGCGGCGGAGCATTCTCGGGCCAGGGTGGCATCGAAGTACTCGATCGCCACGGGTTCGCAACCGCCGCCCATCGCATCGGCGAGCAGGCGATCGAGCTGCTCGCCGCACCCAATTGCCCGGCGGGTGCGACCGACCTCGTCCTGGCCCCCGATCAGATGGTGCTCCAGATCCATGAGTCGATCGGACACCCGCTCGAGCTCGACCGCATCCTCGGCGACGAACGAAACTACGCGGGTACGAGCTTCGTGACACCCGACATGTTCGGCGCCTACGTATACGGGTCCGACCTGTTGAACGTCACCTTCGACCCCACCGTCCGCGGCCAGATTGCCAGCTACGGGTTCGACGACGACGGCACTCCGGCGGAGCGGCAGTACCTCATCCGGGGCGGGGTGCTGGAACGACCGTTGGGCGGGACGATCTCCCAGGCCAGAGCAGGCATGGACGGTGTCGCGAGCTCTCGGGCATCGAGCTGGAACCGACCACCCATCGATCGCATGGCGAACCTGAACGTCGAACCGGGCGACTCGACGTTCGGCGAGCTGATCTCGTCGGTCGAACGTGGCGTCTACATGGAGACGAACAACTCCTGGTCGATCGACGACAGCCGCAACAAGTTCCAGTTCGGCTGCGAGTGGGCTCGGCTGATCGAGGACGGCGAGCTCACCACCGTGGTGCGCAACCCCAGCTATCGCGGCATCTCCGCCACGTTCTGGCGAAGCCTCGACGGCGTCGCCGACGCCGACAGCAATACGGTCATGGGCGTGCCGAACTGCGGCAAAGGTGAGCCCAACCAGCAGATCTGGGTCGGCCACGCGTCGCCGGCGTGTCTGTTCCGCGCGGTCGACGTCTTCGGGGGCGAGCAGTGAACGTGTCCGAGTACTTCGACGAGCTGGTCGGACGAGCCTGTGCCGACCTCGCGCCAGACGAGTCGCTCACGGCCAACATCAACGGCGAACAGTCCGACTTCGTGCGTTTCAACGACGCCGCGATCCGTCAGGCCGGATCGGTGCGTCAGCTCGAGCTCGACATCGATCTCGGCGTGGGCGATCGCCACTGCGGTGGGACCATCACCCTTGCCGGCGACCCCGAGATCGACGACGCGCGAGTGGCGACGC
>JAOTZB010000246.1 GCA_029861625.1 Acidimicrobiia bacterium | reverse complement strand
GACCGGCCTGCGTGAACGTCGCGCGGTCGTGCCTGCCGACCCGTACCTGCTGACTCCCGACGAGGTCCACTCGACCGATCGGCGGCGCACCGGCTCCCTGCCGGAGCCCGAGGCGGCTGTCGGGGCCATTCGCGACGTCGGTGCCGACTGCGATCTGGTCGGCGTATATGCGGCAGGCAGCTCCTTCAGCGGCTTCGCCGACTCACGCGGCCAGCGCAACTGGTTCGAGACCGCGAACTTCAATCTCGACTGGAGCTTCTATCTGCGGACCGACAAGGCCGCCCAGAATCTGTACGCCGGCGTCGACTGGAGCGAGGAGGCCCTGACGCAGAAGATGGCGTGGTCGGTCCAGCAGCTCGATGTGTTGCACCGCGAGTCCATCGATCTCGCCCCTGGCGGGTACCGCACCTACCTCGCACCATCGGCGATGCGTGAGATCTCCGACATGTTGGCGTGGGGCGGCTTCGGCCTCAAGGCCCACCGCACCAAGTACACGCCGCTGCTGCGCATGGTCACCGAAGGCGCCGCGTTGCACCCGAGCGTGACCATCACCGAGGACACCGCTGGTGGTACGGCGCCGTACTTCCAGGAGCAGGGATTCCTCCGGCCCGACGCCGTCACGCTCGTCGATGCGGGTTCCTACGCCGATTGGCTGGTGTCGCCCCGTTCGGCCCGCGAGTTCGGGGTGGCGACGAACGGCGCATCGGCCGAAGAGCTGCCGACCGCGTTGCACCTCCACGCCGGCTCGCTCCCGACCGGCGAGGTGATCGAACAGCTCGGCACCGGGCTGTTCGTCGGCAATCTCTGGTATCTGAACTTCAGCGACCGAGCCGCCTGTCGCACCACCGGCATGACGAGATTCTCGACGTTCTGGGTCGAAGACGGCGAGATCGTGGCGCCGGTCAACGTGTTGCGCTTCGACGACACCGCATACCACCTGCTCGGCGACAAGCTGGTCGGCCTCACCGACGAGACCGAGCTCCTGCTCGACTCGAGCAGCTACGGCCGACGCTCCACCGACAGCGTCCGCCTTCCCGGTGCGCTGGTCGAAGAGATGATGTTCACTCTCTGATCACCCTCAGCCCCGAGCATGCCGACTGGACCGGCTCGCCGGGCGGAGAGTAGGCCGTCCTGATGCGCAGCGACGGAGCGGCCACACCGTGGCGTACGTTCGCGCTGGTGTCGGGCGCGATCGTGTTGGGCGCGCTGAACTTCGCTGCCGTCTTCGTGGCCTTCGGCGAGATCGAGGACACGTTCGCAGCCAACCGGGCAACGGTCTCGTGGGCACTGACGATCTACCCGATCGTGCTGGCGGCCGTGATCGTCCCCGGCGGCTGGGTGGCCGACCGCTTCGGGAGGAAGACCACGTTCCTTGCCGGCATCGGGTTGTTCACCGTCGGGTCGATCGGTGTGTCGAGTGCCTGGTCGGTCGAGGTGCTCGTCCTGGCCAGGGCGGTTCAGGCCGCAGGATTCGGTCTGGAGACACCGGCCGCGGTCGCGATCGTCCTCAATGCGTTCCCGCCGAACCGGCGCTCGACCGCGGTGGGTGCCTTCGGCGGCATCGGCGGGCTGTCGATCGCGCTGGCGCCAGTGTTGTGCGGCCTCTTGATCGACGAGATCGGGTGGCGCTGGACCTTCGCCGGTTCGATCCCGGTCGGCGTCGTCACCTTCGCCGTCGGGGCAGTGCTGTTGCCCGCAGATCCGCCGGGTCGAGCGACAGCCTCGAAGCCCGACCTCGCCGGTGTATTCGGCCTGTTCGTCGGCGTGGCCGCGCTGGCACTCACCATCGTGCAGAGCAACGAATGGGGTCTTGGTGATCCGCGAACCGTCGCCGCCGCCGTTCTCGCCGTCGCCTTGTTGGCGAGCGTCATCCACCGGTCTCGGCACCACTCGGCGCCCATCCTCGAGCTCTCGCTGTTCCGCCTCGGCACATTCCGGACCGGGAACGTCTTGACCGTGCTCGTGGCGAGCAGCTTCGCAGGCACGTACTTCGCCTTCGTGATCTTGTTGACCGAGACGTGGGATCTCACGCTGTTCCGCGCCGGTCTGGCGCTGGCTCTGATCCCCGCCATCGGCGGTCCGCTGTCGGTGGTGGCGGGCCGGGTCGCCGATCGATTCGGGCACCGGTCGGTCATCCTTCCCGGCGCCTTGTGCATGCTGGGTGGCGCCCTCTGGTTGTGGAGCGCCGTCAGCGTCGAACCCGACATCGTCGGACTGTGGCTGCCGGCGGTCGGTCTGTACGCGACCGGTGTCGGCCTCGGCCACGCCGCCTCCCAGGGTCTCGCCATGCGCGACGTGCCCGAACGCCACCTCGGTATCGGCAGCGCCATGAACCGCATCGTGATGGAGATCGGCACCACGGTCTCGATCGCCGTCGTCATCGTGTTGTTGAGCGGGGTCGATGCGGCCGAGTCGGTTGCCGGCCTGCGCCGAGTCCTGGTGGCGCTCGCCGTCGTGAGCGGCGTCGGCGCCGCCATCAGCACGTCGGTGCACACCAGCAGGCGAACCGATCCCACCGCGACCGACCTGTCGCCGATCTCGGCGGTCGCTGGAGCCGACTGAGCGGCCGGTCGCGCAACCGCGCCGGCGGCGTCTCCGCCGACACGAATCGGAGCTCGATGCTCCGGCGTGCCGCCACCGCTCCGGCGGGGCGACCGGTGCGATGCAGCACCGCGCCGGTCAACAGCAGCACATCTCCCCGATCGATCATCGGCACCGTCGATTCACCGGCCCGTGGCGCGAAGGGGGCCAGCTCGTCCGGGCGAAGCAGCCCATCGAGGCGATCGTGGGAGATCTCCAAGCCGGGCGCGATCGCGCCGCACTCGTCGAGCGCGCACCACGCGGTCACCATTGGCAGCATCGAAGCGACCGGATCGCCGGCTGGTGACTCGAAGTCGACCCCGAGTGCTCCGTCCTGGTGCCAGCTGTGGGGCACGTGAGGCGTGACCGCCTCGTTCGTCGGGACCTGACGCCGGATCCATGCCTCGTCCTCGATGAGGGCCGGGGGACCGCCGAGCAACGCCTCGATCGACGCGACGAGGCCCCCGTCGACGAGCAGCGACCCATGCGACAGGGTGGCGGCGAGCCACCGGCTGTCGAACGAGCACGCGGTCGGCACGAAGCGACTCCCCGGTTCCTCCTCGGCGACCCGCCACGGACCGACCCGTCGGGCCGTGGCCGCGAGGCGGTCGAACGCCACAGCAGTCACGGCGCGGGCGTGTTCGATCACCGCCTCGGGAATCGCGGCGGGCACGAGCCACGCGTCGGCAGCGCCGATGCGGGTCCCGGCGCCCATGACCGTGGAGTCGGGGCCGATGGGACTCAGGTCGAACGGGGGGCCGTCGGCGTGAACTCTGCCTGGAGGTGCTTCACCCCGTGGATGAAGCTGGACAACAGGTACATGGGCTCACTGGTGGCTCGGATGTCGGGGAGCCGGTCGAACAGCTCCCGGTACATCACGAAGATCTCGCGCCGGGCCAGATGAGCACCGAGGCAGAAGTGCGGGCCGGGGCCGCCGAATCCGATGTGGTGATTCGGCGCGCGGCGCACGTCGAAGTCGTAGGGATTGTCGAAGACGTCCTCGTCGCGGTTGGCGGCGAGATAGAACATCAGCAGCTTGTCGCCCTCGCTGATCGGCTGTCCGTGCAACACGGTGTCCTGGGTGGCGGTGCGTCGCATGTAGGTCACCGGGCTGGCGAGTCGCACGATCTCCTCGACCGCGGTCGGGCCGACACCCTCGACGTCGTCCTGCCAGATCCGGCGCTGCTCGGGATTGTCGGTGAGGTACCGCAGCCCCCAGCTGATGGCGTTGCGAGTGGTCTCGTTCCCGGCGACGACCAGCAGGATGAAGAAGCTGGCAAGATCGGATTGGCTCAGCCTCTCACCGTCGACCTCGGCGTTCATCAGAATCGTCGTGAGATCGTCCCCATCACCGCCCGCCTTCGACTCGGCGACCTCATTCATCAGCTCGGCGAGGTTCCCGCCGGCAGTGAGCGCTGCCGTCAAGATGTCGTGTTCGTCGGGCACGTACTCCGGGTCGGCGCCGCCGAGGATGACGTTCGTCTGGTCGAAGACGAACCGGTACTCGGAGTCGGGGATGCCCATGAGGTCGCACACGATCTTCAGCGGCAACGCAGCAGCCACGTCGACCACGAAGTCGCAGCTGCCCCGCTCGCAGACCTCGTCGACAATGTCGCCCGCCAGGGCCTGGACCGACCCCTCGAGCTTCTTCAGCATGCGGGGTGTGAAGCCGGCCGAGACGAGCTTGCGAAGCCGGGCATGGCGCGGGTCGTCCATGGCGATCATCGAGGCGAAGAACTCGTTGAACTCGGGGGGTGTGTCCAGCGCGGTGACGCCCTCACCCGAACAGTAGATCTGCGGGTTCTTCGACATCTCGAGGATGTCGGCATGACGGCTCACCACCCAGGCGCCCGGTCCTTGCTCGATCGGGATCCCCTCGGGGATCTCGGGTTCGGGCAGGAACGTGATCGGCGCGTCGGCTCGCAGAGTGGCGAGGTCGGCCTCGATCTCGTTCTGGCTGCGGACCCAGAAATCGGGAAGGATCGGATTGGGCAGCTCGGTGGCGATCGCGCTCATGGTCGAAGGCTAGTTGGCGTCCGCATGGTGAGCCCAGACGGCGGGGCCTGGGTCAGCGATGGCGGCTGGGGAGACTCTGGCGGAGAGCCGGCAGCTCGACGGGGTGACCGCTCCAGACCCTCCAGCGCACCCATCGACCCGGCGATGCTCAGAGCTCGCGGTAACGGGTCGGCTGGGGAACCTCGCTTCGCTCGACCGAGGGGCGCAGCGCCTGAAGCTGTCGCAGGAGCCACTCGAGGACGGCGTAGATGATGAATCCGACGAGGATGGCGATCGACGGCAGGGCGACGATGAGCACGCCGAATCCGGCCACGATGCCCGCCCGCCAGCAACGCCCCCACAAGGCCGCGAACGGGACCGGCGCGATCGCGGCGACAACCGCCCAGCCGAGCTCGCCGGCTGCGAGCGAGACGACGAGCGCGATGGTGCCGACCAACCCGGCCAACGCCCACACGACGACACCGACGAAGTCGGCTCCGCGTGGCTTGCCGAGCTTCGTGGCGAGCACGACCGCGGCCCACATGATGAGGCGGCGCAGCTGGGGCACCCGCAGCTCGCCGAGCACGTGCAGGAAGACGTCGTCGGCAGCAGCACGCGAGACGGGTGGCGACTCGTGTGTTCCGTTGCCGACGAGGTGGTCGTGAAGCAGCGCAGCCGGCATGTGCTGGCCGGTCACGCCGATGAACCAACGCAGGAACCTGGGGACCGATGTCAGGTCGGTGTCGGGCAGGTCGGCGGACTCGACCGTCCATGCGCCGGGCGGGCCGACGTAGCGGAACGGCTCCACCAGCCGGAATCGCTTGGCGTCGAGCTGGGCGATGACGAAATCGGCCTCGCCGGCGGGCTGTCCGTCGGCATCGATGGCGTGGAACGGCATGGCTCTCTCCCGCGGTCGGCGGCGTCGCCCATCGGACATTACAGCGAGCGCGCGAACCGGCTCCTGATATGTCAGTTCACGCCGGCGACGAACGCGACGAGCTCACGGACGAAGCGGGCTTCGCCCTCACGATGGGGCCAGTGCCCGGCGCCGTCGATGACCAGGATGTCGAGCGGGGCGTCCCAGAAGGCTCGACTCCTCTCGTACGGGCCGAGATCGCCCCCGAAGTCGTCTCCACCTGCCACGAGCAGGCCGGGGCATCTGATGGGGGGAGCCGACCCGCCATCG
>JAOTZB010000464.1 GCA_029861625.1 Acidimicrobiia bacterium | reverse complement strand
CGGCATCCTGACGTTCGATCTGGTCGAACTGCCGATCGACGAGGATGTCGACCGTGTCGATCATTCCCCACGAGGCCAGGATCAGCGTCAGCGCCAAGACCACTCCCATGCCGGTGGACAACGACCTTCGCCGGTTCCGGCCGATGCCCCGCAGAACCATTCGCCACCGCGCGGGCAGCCTCCCGACCGGGGGCACGAGGCGCTCGATCGCGCTGCGACCGCCGCGCCCGGTCGGAGCCAGGCCGCGCAAGGCTTCGCCCGGTGCCACTCGGGCGGCTGCGATCGCGGGCGCCGCTGTGGCCACGACTCCTGCCGACGCCGCGAGCGCAAGCCCGATGACGACCGTCGAGTAGTGGAACCTCGTGACGGTGTCCGGAACCGAGATCGCGTCGGTGTAGAGGCCGGTTACCAGACGCCCGAGCGGCACGCCGAGGGCGACGCCGACAACGCCGGCGGTGCCCGTCACGAGGATCCCCTCGCCGAGGTAGTGGACCATCACCTGGCGGGTACTGAGGCCGTTCGCGACCAGCGTGGCGATCTGGGGTCGCTGGGAGCGGACCACGCGACCGAGCAACACGAACGTGGCCATCGAGGCCGCGCCGAGGAAGAGCATCGGGAAGAGGAACGAGAGCTCGCCGAGACCGGCGACGTCCTCCTGCAGCGCAGCATGGGACGGCTGATCGGCCCGTGGTTCGATGGCTGACGCGCGGGCGGCAGCTGCGTCGGCCCGGAGCTCGTCCATGAGCCGCGCGGGTCGCCCGTCCGGATCGAACCGCACGAGCGCCTGGGTCGCGGCGGTCCCGGCGGTTTCGTCGACAACGGAGCTCGGAGCGAATATCACGCCGAAGTCGTCGGGCGTGGTGAGAATGTCCTGGCGACTGCGGGCCGGCCAGATGTACTCGGGCGATGCGACCACGCCGGCCACCTCGAACCGCGTCCACCGTCCACTGGTCAACAGCTCGACGTCGGCTCCCGGCTCGAGCTCGAAGTGATCGGCCATGTGCCGTTCCACCAGCACCGCTGCCGGCCCACCGGGCGACGGAAACGAGCCCCGAAGGATGTCGACCTGGTTGACCGCGGGTTGGCCGCCTCCCGGCAGCTCGACGATCCGTCCCAGCAGCTTGTGGTCACCGTCGACCCGTATCGGGATGTCGGCCTGGCGGCGGACGCTCACCGCGGTCACCCCGGCTCGGGTCTCGGCCTGCGCCGCGAACCCGGCGGTGTCACCGCCGGTGATGGTCAGGTCGGCGAAGACGAGCCGGTCATAGGTGTGGTTGTAGCTGGTCTCGAGATTCAGGTACGCGTCGTACGACGCCGAGAACAACATGACGCCGATCGACACCGTGGCCGCAATGGTGAGGTACTGCCAACGACGGCGACCGATGTCACGGCGAGCCTTGCGGCCGAGGACGCTCACCACGCGACCTGGTCGACCGGCAGCGGGGTCGCGACATGGCGATCATCGACGACGTGGCCATCGCGGAGCTGGACGACACGATCTGCGACCGAGGCAATCGCCGAGTTGTGGGTCACCAGCACGATCGTGCGGCCGGCATCGGCCGTCTGGCGCAGCAGCCCGAGGATGTGCCTGCCACTCTCGAGGTCGAGTGAGCCCGTCGGCTCGTCGGCCAGGATGACCGGAGTGTCCTTCACCACCGCCCTGGCAATGGCGACACGTTGTTGTTCGCCGCCCGACAGCTGCCCCGGGAAGTGATCGAGCCGATCGCCCAGGCCGACCAGGCCGAGTGCGGTCTCGGCCCGCCGGGCCGCATCGGGACCGATCAGCTCGGCCACGACCTCCACGTTCTCCGAGGCCGTGAGGGTGGGAACCAGGTTGAAGAACTGGAAGACGAACCCGACCTGGGTCCGGCGGTAACGAGTCAGGTCAGCACCGGCGAGCGAGGAGACGTCGCGGCCGGACACGATCAACCGACCCTTCGTCGCGGGCTCGATGGCGCCGATGAGGTTCAGCAGCGTCGTCTTACCGGACCCGCTCGGCCCGAGCAGGACTACGAGCTCGCCGGGATCGATCCGGAGGGAGAGGTCGGCCAGCGCATGCACCTCGGTGGGACCCCGCACGAACGTCTTCGAGACGCCTTCCAGGGAGATGGCGCCCGAGCCGAGACCACCACCGGCGCTCACGGTCGTCTCGCCCGTCGACTGGTGCGCTTCGTGTCTCGTCTTCACCTCGACCTCCGGGTCCCACTGTGCGAGCCGCCCGGCCCCGGGACCAGGGGCCAAGGTCCGACGATGTCAGGGAGTCCGTCTCGGCAAGGTCATCGCGCCGGCGGCCAGTGC
>JAOTZB010000463.1 GCA_029861625.1 Acidimicrobiia bacterium | reverse complement strand
CTCGCGTCCGTCGGACGCGGCCCGCGCACCGAGACACGCTGACAGCTCGGGCTCGTAGTCGACGGGGTCGGCCAGCGGGTACAGGATCGGAGCGGCCATCTGGAACAGTTGGTAGACATTGGCCATCGATCCGGGCTCGTCGACCGGCACGTCCGATTCCGCCAGGATCGCCCCCTTCACATCTGGTTTCGACATCTCGGCGACCCGATCGGCGAGCGGGAGGCCGGCAATGGCGAGGTAGGTGGGCCGGCGCTGGAACGCGTGGTAGCCGGCCAGACCAGTGACGAGCCCGATCGGCCGGGACGACACCTGGGGACGGAGCCGGGCACCATTCGCGTTCGCGGCGTCGACTTTCGCGAGCAGTTCGCGCCACAGATTCTCCTCGTAGTCCGGCGACTGGACGAGCGTGAAGGTGACGGGCCGGCCGCTGCGATGGGCGAACTGGGTCATCAGCTCGAGCTCGTCCTCGGGCGTCGTCCGCTCGCCCCCGAGCCCCTCGAGCTTGCCGACCGTGCCGGCCGGGATCATCTCGAACACACCCCTGTCGATCTCCTTCATCGCGTCCGCGAATGCGAGGAGCTCCTCGGCCGGCGCGAACGTGCCAGGCACGGGTGACCCCCACAAGGAGCGATGGCCGATGGTTCGCGAGGTCGAGAACCCGAGCGCGCCGGCGACGATCGCCTCCCCGACGATGGCCGACATCGCCTCGATGTCGTCGGCGGTCGCGTCGTCGTTGTTCTTCCCCCGTTCGCCCATGACGTAGAAGCGGACCGAGCCGTGCGGAATCTGTGCGCCCACGTCGAGCGCGTACTGCCTGCCGTCGAGATAGTCGAGGTACTCGGGGAACGTCTCCCAGCTCCCCCATTCGATGCCCTCGTACAGCGCCGTGCCCGGAATGTCCTCGACGCCCTCCATCAGCTCGATGAGCTCGCGTTCACCACCAGGTGGCACCGGCGCGAACCCGACCCCGCAGTTCCCCATCACCACGGTGGTGACGCCGTTGCCCGCCGAGGGCTCGAGGACATCGTCCCAGCTGACCTGGCCGTCGTAGTGGGTGTGCACGTCGACCCAACCGGGGGTGACGATCGCTCCGTTCGCGTCGATGACCTCGCGTGCGGCGCCGGTGACGTCGTCGCCGATCTCGACGATGCGGCCGTCGCGCACGGCGAGATCGGCGAGCCGAGGAGCGATTCCGGTTCCGTCGACGATGCTGCCGCCGCGAATGATGAGATCGAACATGAGGTCTCCTAGGAAGCGTCAGCCCTGCTGTCAGCCGCCGAGCAGCTGGAGTCCGTTCACGAACCCGTCGCTCAGCGGCGGCTCGGTTGTGAAGTCGGGTAGCAGCTGCACGAACAGGTTGTCACCCGAACACACCGACGTGAGGTCGATGTCGGCGTAGACGCAGGCCCAACCGAAACTCCCCAGCACGCCACGTTGGCTGCCATCGTCCATCGTTGCCAGGATCGTGTCGCCATCGAGGTTGTCGAATCCGATCTCGTCGTAGAGCAGCTCGATGTCGAGCATGGTCACGAATCCGAGCGGACCGAGCCCGCCGAGAGGAACGTCGGGGGCATACGTGTCGAGGAGGTCGAAGGTCTGGGCGATGCGATTCTGCACCTCCTCGGGAGCCCACGGATCGTCCTCGGTGTAGCCGCCACGGGCCACGAACGCGCCGACCATCTCGTCGCCGACCTGGTCGAGCACGGTGTCGTCGGTACAGGTCGCGCTGTAGATCATCGTCTCGGCCGGGATGCCGAACTGCGCCGCAGCGGTCGCGATGAGCGGACACTCGAACGCCGACGTCAGGACCAACACGGCGTCGGCACCGACGTCGGCCGCCTCGCTCACCTGGGGCGCGACATCCGTCGCGGGCTGGGGAACGACGATTCGCACCACCTCGACGCCCATGTCCTCGTAGATCGGCAACAGGCCCAGCTCGGTTGCAGCGTTGGCCGCGGGATTCGAGTTCTCCAGCACCGCCACCTTCGTGACGCCGAGCTCCTCGACCGTGAAGCGGGCCATGGCCGCGTACACGCTGATGCTCCCGCCGTTGAAGTAGCGGGCGTTGGCGGCGTTGTAGTCGGTGTCGAACAGGGGCAGGCCGCCTATGACCGGGGTATCGCCCATCGTGCCGTAGAAGTCGAACGTCAGCGTCCAGATGTTGACCATGTTGACCACGCTCACGAGATCGTCGGCGGAGAGCTCCTGGGCACACGCCTGGGCCTCTTCGGGACTCGCCTGCGCGCACACGACGAGCTCGACGGGATGCCCGTCGATTCCGCCCAGCTCGGCGTTGATGTAG
>JAOTZB010000161.1 GCA_029861625.1 Acidimicrobiia bacterium | reverse complement strand
GGCGTCACTCGCGCGCCGATACCGAGACGAGATCGGCCGGCGAGTCGCAGCGCCGAGACTAAGAGGTTGGCGAGTCGCGGAAGAGCACGTCGGATGGTTCGAGCTCGGCGATGTGGACGATCGCGTCGCCGCGGTTGACCAGCGGACGCTGGGTGTGGCCGATGATCATTCCGCCCGTTCGGGCGGCGACTGTTCCCAGACGCTTGCCGAACGGGTCGTGGATCGTTGCCAGTCGCTCACCGGCAGTGATCTCGTCGCCGAGGACTGCATCGAGGTGGAGGATGCCGCTCCTCGACGCCCGGACCCACTTCGTGGTGCGCGAGAACCTGACGCCAGGAGGCGGCACGGGATCTACGGGCCGGATCCCGACACGGGCCAGCACTCGGAGGACACCAGCGGTGCCCGCGGCGATCGCGTACTCGTCGAAACGGTCGGCCTCGCCTGCCTCGTAGAGCAGGACGGTGGAGCCGGCCTCGGTCGCGGCCTGTCGCAGCGAGCCGTCGCGGGTGCGAGAGTGGATTGCGATCGGCGCACCGAAGGTGCGGGCGAGATCGAGCGTGTCCGGGTCTTCGAGGTCGGCTCGGATCTGGGGCAGGTTCACACGGTGGTCCGATCCGGTGTGAAGATCGAGTCCGACGCTGCAGCGGGCGATGACCTCGGTCATCATGAGATGGGCGATCCGCGATGACAGTGATCCGCGTAACGATCCTGGAAACGACCGATTGAGGTCGCGTCGATCGGGGAGGTACCGATCGCCGGTGTTGAAACCGTGGACGTTCGCGATGGGCACGGCGATCACCGTCCCGCACATCGAGCGCGGATCGAGCACCTCGAGCACGCGGCGGATGATCTCGACGCCGCACAGCTCGTCGCCGTGAACTGCAGCGGTGATCCACATCGTCGGACCCTCGGTTCGACCGTGCAGGACGAGCACGGGAAGGGCGACCGGCGTTCCGGACATGAGTCGGGCGATGGGGAGCTCGAGCTTCGCCTTCGTGCCGGGTCGTATGACCTCGTCGGCCAGGGTGAACGGCTCACGGCGGCCGCGTTGCGGGGTGTCGCCCGGCGTCACGACGCGTCCGGCTCGGTCGCCTCGTCGGCCTGCGCGTGGAGCGGGTCGTCGGGCAAGGGCTGGAGCGTCGGCCTGGCCCGTCGCCGTCGGCGTTCCGGTACGAGGTCCCGCATGGCTTCGAGCCTGCCGAAGCACAACAGGCGGTCGTCGACCTCGAGCACTCGGGAGAGCTTGGGGTTCGGGATGACGTGGGTGCCCTTGGTGAGAGTCAGCACCGCGATGTCGCGTTCCAGGAGACCCGAATCGTGAATGGTCTTGCCCAACGCCTCGGCGCCCTCTCGGATCAACAGCTCGGCGACGCCGTACGCGGAGCTCACCGTGAGGCGTTGTCGGACGTCGAGCTCGGGGAACGCGACCTGGCTGCCGATGAAGTCGACGATGGCACCCGCGATGTCGAGCTCGGTGGCGGTTTCGATGCCCTCGAGACCTGGTGAGCTGTTGACCTCCATGACGAGGGGACCGTCGTTGCTCTCGAGCAGGTCGACGCCGGCAACACGAAGCCCCATGATCTGTGCAGCCTGCACGGCCACGCGCTGGGACTCGGGATCGAGCTCGACGACCTCGGTGGTGCCACCGCGATGCACGTTCGACCGGAACTCGTCGCCCACGGCGCTTCGGCGCATGGCAGCCACGACCCGATCGCCGATGACGAACGCGCGGATGTCCTTGCCCTTGCTCTCGGCGATGAATCGCTGGATGAGCACGTTCTGCTTCGTGCTCTGGAGCGTCTCGATGACCGCTTCGGCCACCTTGTTGTCAGGAGCGAGGATCACGCCGATGCCCTGCGTTCCCTCGAGCAGCTTGATGACGACGGGCGCCCCGCCGACGCGCTCGATGGCGGATAGGACGTCGGCCCTGTCTCGCACGAACGTGGTGGCGGGGATGCCGATGTCGTGGCGCGAGAGGATCTGGATGGCCCGCAGCTTGTCGCGCGAATTGGCGATCCCGGCGGCGGTGTTGGGCGTGTAGACGTCCATCTGCTCGAACTGGCGGACGACAGCCATGCCGTAGAAGGTGATCGAGGCCCCGATGCGGGGCAGCACGGCGTCGTAGTGCGAGAGCGGCTTCCCTCGATACTGGAGATCGGGCTCGTCGCTGGACAGGTCGATCGCGAACCGCAGCGTGTTCAGCACGCGGACCTCGTGTCCTCGTTCGAGTGCGGCCGTCTTCAGTCGTTGCGTGCTGTAGGCCTTGGGTGAGCGGGACAACACTGCGAGCTTCATGGTTACTGATCGGTCCTTTGGTCGGATGGAGATGAGAGGAGGTACGAGCGCCCGGGGTTGACGAGGAATCGCTTTCGCACTGCTGCCCGGCCGAGCAGGATCCGGAAACCCATCTGGTCTCGCGAGGTCAGCGTGATCTCGATGGGCCACCCGGTGTCTCCCAGTCGGGCGTCGGTGACGATCACGGGCCGTAACTCGACCTTGCCGTTCGACGATCGGACCCTGCGAAAGCTCTGCACCGGGCAGGTGACCTTCTCGGCGGCACGCGACGAACGCTGGTCGGGATGTACCTCGAATGTTGCGAGCGTCACGCCTTCCTCCTCGTTGATCTCGAGGCCGAAGGCATGGAGCGCAGAGGTCCGGGCACCTGTGTCGATCTTCGCCTTGATCGGCGACGAGCACAGCTCGGGCAGCGCGATCCATTCCCGCCACCCGATCACTGGTTTCGGTGATTTCCCGGCACTCATTCGCACACCTGACCCGCGGCCGTGAGGCCGGGAATGCTGGTCGCCCGGACGGAGACGACGTTGGCTGGACGTCCCCGCTACTCGGCCGCGGAGACGTCGGAAGTATCGTCGTCAATCGTGCCGGTCGCCATCTCATCGAGCTCGGTGAGGATCGGAGCGACGAGGGTGCTGTCGACATCGTCATCGGCATGCTCACGGTACGTGAGCTCGCCGAGCTCGATGAGCAGCTCCCTCCGGCGCCGACCATCGCGGAAGCTCTCGACCCGTCTCGCCGTCGCGGACGAAGCGCCTCGGATGGTTGACTTCACCTTTTCGAGAATTGCCACAGGATCTCCTGTTGTGTCGTGGTCCGCATCGTTCGTTCAGCGGACGCTCCTCCTGACGCACGACGGCCACGGAAGTCGCGAGAAGTTCTCGATTTGTGAATCTTATTCACATTCTGTGGAAAGTGCTGTGGATTGAATGAACAGGTTGCGACGTTGGCCCGAACCGACCGCGTCGACTACGACGCCGGGTCGTCAGGCTTCACGGTCCCGCCGCCGCCGAAGATCAGCACCCGAACCGCTCGCTGCTCGGCGAGATCGGCTGCGACGCTTCCCTGTAGCCAGTCGGCCTCGCCTCGTCCGTGCGTGCCGATCACGAGCAGGTCGTCGCCGGCCTCGCGGGCGTGGTCGACGAGCGCCGCGGCGGGGGAGCCGGCCAGCAGCACCGTCCGGGGTTGCACGGCCAGGCGCTCACCGATCGCCGTTGCCTCGGCGTCGAGCACTCGCCTCGCCTCGGTTCGCGCCGGTGATTCGCGGTGTTTGGCTGCCGCTTCGAAGTCCAGCACGTATGCGAGCGTCAGGTGCCCGATCCGGTCACCGAGCGTCTCGATCGCAGCACCGAGCGCGCGGTGCGCAGCTCCCGAGCCGTCGATGCCGACGAGAACCGAGAGCGGTCCCGGGCCCTGAGCGCCCCACTGCAACGTCGTCGACCGGATCCGCGGCGAGCGGTGCCGGGTCCAGGCCGCGAACAAGACGCTGAACGGTCCGAGGACGAAGGCGATCGCCGCCCATCTCGTCGGGCTGTGTCCGCGCCGGGTCATGAAGACGAGCACAGCCGATGCCACCACGATCCAGCCGGCGATCGCGGCCTCGACGAAGGTCAACGTGGTCATCTCAAAGGTGTCGCAGTCATGGCGTCACCTCGCCAGGGCCCTTGGTCCGCGGTCGCCGACACGGTCCGGGTCCCACTCGCTGCGATATCGTTCCGAACCCGCCCGACACGGGCCTGTTGGAGCGGGGCCGAGGTCAGGACGACGACGATCCACGGGACGCGGATGCCGGTGAACTCCAGCGAATCGTGGCAACCGGAGAACGGGCGATGATCGTCAGCTGCGGTGAGGCCCTCGTCGACCTCGTCCCCGAGCCGGTGCCGGGAGGCGGACCCATGAACGTGGCCATCGCCGCGGCGCGGCTCGGCGTGCCGAGCGCGTTCGTCGGCCGAGTCTCCGAGGATGCCTACGGCGAGCAGATCTGGGAACACCTGGTCGCCAACGGCGTCGATCTGCGGGCCTGCCAGCGGGGCTCCGAGCCAACCGCGCGTGCGGTCGTCGAGCACATTCCGCACCTGGTGTTCCGCTTCGAGGGCACCGACACGGCCGACACCCGGCTCACCGATGCCGATCTGTCCCTGTTGGGCAACGGACCCCACATCGTCCACGGCGGAACGCTCGGGATGTTCCGTGGTCGCACCGCCGAGACGCTCGCCCGTCTCGCCGAGGGTCACGACGGCCTCGTGTCGCTCGATCCGAACGTGCGTCCCCAGATCATCGACGACCGCGCCCGGTGGGATCGTTTCCATCAGCGCTGGGTCGACTGCGCCGACGTCTACCGCGCGTCCGACGAGGACCTCGCGTGGATCTGGCCCGACCGGACCCCGGAGGCATGCGCAACCGCACTCCTCGAAGGGCGAGCTCGGGCAGTGTTCGTGACCCGCGGGGGCGACGGCGTGACCGTCTTCACCCGAGACGACCGGATCGACGTGCCGGGCAGGAAGGTCGAGGTCGTCGACACCGTCGGTGCCGGTGACACCTTCGTTGCCACCGTCCTCGCGTCGCTGTGGGAGCGGGGTGTCGCGTCCGACAGAGCCGCGATCGGCGACTGGACCTCGGCCGACTGGCGCAGCATCGCGGAGCGTGCCGTCGCCGCGGCCGCGATCAACTGTTCGCGTGCCGGCGCCGACCCGCCCTACCCCGACGAGCTCGGCTGACACGCACGATCGCAGCGGGATCGCCGGTCCGACCGGACGGCCGGCGCGGTGGGCGCGGTGGTGCGTGACACCGAGGGATTTGCCCCGGTGGTTGCCGCCCTCGCAGGAACGTAGGGCGAGTGGTCGGGATTGCCGCGAAAACCGGGTCTGACCTGCTGAGACTGTCATACCCCCTTCGTAGTGTGGGGCCATGGAATCGAGAGTTGTCGACCCCGATCTGAGCCTTGCGCTCGATGCAATTCACGGCGGTCTCGACGCGCTGTTCGGCGCCGGGGTCGAACCGGTCGACGCCCGCGATGCAATCGCGTGCATCCACGAGATCGAGCGGTGTGCGCGACGGCTCGATGCCGCCAGGGCCGACCTGTTGGAGCACATCGACGGCCGCTCGCTGCATCGTGCCGACGGCCACTCCAGTGCCAAGACCATGCTCCGACACGAAGCGTCGTTGTCGACCGCCGAGGCCGCCGGCTGCGACAAGACGCGCCGGGTCATGCACGAACTTCCCGTTCTCGGTGCGGCGTACCGGGCGGGCGAGGTGAGCACCAGCCACGTCCGACTGCTGGGCCGGGTCCACGCCAACTCACGAGTCCGCGCTGCCATGGGCGCGAGCGAGCGGCAGTTCGTCGACCGGGCCCAGAGCCTGCGCTACCGCGACTTCGAGCTCGTGGTCCGCCGCTGGGAGCGTCTTGCCGATGCCGATGGCACCTGCGACCGCAACGAGCGCGTCCACGCCACGCGCGACTTCCGACTCACCCAGAACCTGTTCGAGCTGTCGTGGGAGCTGTCCGGTGGTTGTGCCGCGTTGCAGGGCGCGGCGATGCACGAGGTGTTCGAGCACTACCTGCTGGCCGAGTGGGAGGCCGACTGGGAGAAGGCCCGGGCCGATCACGGCGACGATGCGTGTCTCGCCCATCTTCCCCGCACGCCGGCCCAACGTCGCGCCGATGCGTTGTGGCAGATCTTCCAGGACGCCGCGTCGACCTCACCCGACGCCACCGCCCCCGCCGTGGTTCACAACATCGTCTGGTCGGCCGAGACCTACGAAGCCATGCTGTCGGCGATGGAGACCGACTCCTCGCCCGAGCTCGAGGCCGACACGCACCGGTGTTCGACCATCGACGGTGTGCCGCTCGACCCGACCGAGGCCGTCGCGGCCAGCCTGGGCGCGCACGTGCGTCGCGTCATCACCGACTCGGCCGGCACCGTCATCGATCTCGGGCGCAAGGCTCGCCTGTTCACCGGCTCGGCTCGCCACGCCGTCCTCCTTCACGCCGATCGGTGCATCTGGCCCGGTTGTCACCGGCCGGCATCGCAGTGCGAGGTCGACCACCTGCACCCCTACGGCCAGGGCGGCAGTACCGACCCCGGCAACGGGGCACCACTCTGTGGCCGTCACAACCGATGGAAACAGAAGGGGTTCTCCACCTGGCGCGACCCCGCAGGCAACTGGCACACCGCCCGCTCCGACGGCAGCGAGATCACACCCGCCGCCGGGCCAGGGCCCGACGTGGCATCGCCGGTCAGCCATCATCCTCAGACCGCAGCCGCCGCCGGGCCAGTGTGATCGCCGGCTCGCCTCAGGCCAGCACCACGGTCGGGTCGGGCACGAGGCTGCGGGCGATCCAGTGGAAGAGACGCCAGCCGACCTCCGGCGTCGAGAGCGTCGACGCCGCGGTCTTGGCGCCCTCGTCGGAGATCGCCCTGCCGTTCGGTGCCTTCACGTGTACCTCGGCCACTCGCTCGGCCATCACGAACAAGCCGACGGCCTCCTCCACCGTGGTCCCGACCGTGATGAGGCCGTGGTTCCTGAGGATGCAGAGCCGGGTGGCACCAATCGTCGCGGCGATGCGACGACCGCCGGCGACGCTGAGCACCTCGACCTCTTCGTCGTCGAAGAGCGACTGGTCGAAGACGAACGAACACGACTCCTGGCTGAGCGCTCGGAACGGCTCGACGTTCGTCGACCACGGCGTACCGAACGCGGTGTGGGTGTGGGCCGCGCTGACGGCATCCGGCCGGGCCTCGAGGACAGGGTGTTGGATGTTGTATCCCGCGGTGTTGACCGAGCCGCCACGCGACCCGGCCCTGCCATCGGCGACGTGCCCGTCGGGTCCGACGAGGACGAGGTCGTCCACGGTGGCGTCGCCGAAGCGGACACCCCAGTCGAGCAGCCAGAAGTGATCCTGGTACTCGGGGTCGCGGGCGCTGATGTGGCCGTCGCCGAGCTGGCCCCAGCGCATCGCGTCGAAGATGCGATAGCCGATGGCGCACACGCGCTTGCGGTGGGTGCGTTCGTCGTCGACCGAGCGGACGGTGTCCATCGGCTCGACGTCGGGCATCGGCGGATAATGGCTGTCCATCACGGCCGATCGTAGAACGTCGGCCGGCACACCGCCCGGGTCGATGCGGCTAGTCGGGAGTGAGCGTCGACAGCAGACCGAAGTGATCCGACAGGGCCGATGTGGTCGGGGTGCCTTCGACATCGATGTCGACGAGCTCGTCGAGAACACGCGTCGTCGAAGCTGTGCCGTCGAAGTCCCGAACGAAGATGTGGTCGATCACCACGGAGCTGTCGCTCCCCACGAGCGGGTTGTCACCGCAGAACGTGCACAGACCGTCACCGTTCGCAACGTATGGATTCATCGGCAGCTCCGCACTGAGCAGCTCGTAGTTGGCCCCGACCTCGGCCTCGTAGGTCTCGCCGGCGGGTCCCGTGTTGAAATCGCCGAGGAGCACGACGGGTTCACCGCGAGCGGCCTTGGAGCCGACGAAGTCGAGGAGCGTGACGATCTGGGCGGCCTGTTCCTGCTCCCACGTTCCGTCGCCGGGGAAGGGGATGTCGGCGAACACGGCCGAGAGATGGGTGCCGAAGACGTGGACGGGGCCGAAGGCCTCGGTGTCGACCAGTGCGTATACCACGGCGCGCCGGGTCAGGCTGCTCTCGAGGACCAGCACGTCGGTGTCGAGTATCACGCCCGCGCTGAGCAGGCCCGTGCCGAGCGAACCTTCATAGGCGAACGCAGCACTCGCAAGGGTGCAGTTCGTTATCGCCTCCTCGACGGTGCTACCCACGTTCGCGGCGATGCACGACTGACACTCGACGCAGAGCCCGTTGTACTGGGCGGCACAGCTGCTCAACACACACGCCACCAGCTCGTCGGGCGAGGCGTCCGAGCAGTTGAGCTCGACGCATGCTTCGAGATCGGCAAGCTCATCGATGGTGCAGGCGGGCTCACCCCCGCCTTCGTCGGCGATCGGATCCGGGAACATGGTGTTCGGGAAGGACTCGACGGTGGCGTCGCGCAGGGCCGCGACCGACTCGGAATCCCAGAATTCCTGCACGAAGACGATGTCGGCCGAGAGGTCGCCAATGGCATCGACCACGAGCGGTCGCCGCTCGGTCGCGTAGGGCACGAAACCCTCGGCAAGGCCGGCGTTGTAGGTGGCGATGCGCAGTGCTGCCGGCGGCTCGGGAGTGGCGGTCGGCGCAGGTTGTTCGACGGCGGTCGGGGTCGGATCGGTCGTGGGGTCAGCCGCTGGTGTGTCGTTGCTGCCACACGAGGCTGCGACGAGGCACACGATCAGCCAGAGCGCCGAGAACCTG
>JAOTZB010000462.1 GCA_029861625.1 Acidimicrobiia bacterium | reverse complement strand
GGTCGAGCGGATCGTCGAGGTCGGCGACCTTGATGGCGTGGGTCGGGCACACGATCACGCACGAGGGCTCGAGGCCGGTCTCGACCCGGTGGTTGCAGAAATTGCACTTGTTCGCCGTGTTGGTCGCCGGGTTGATGTAGATGGCGTCGTAGGGACAGGCGTTCATGCAGCCCTTGCAGCCGATGCAGTTCGAGTCGTCGAAGTCGACCACGCCGTTGGGGGCCCGGTAGAGCGCGTTGGTCGGACAGATCGTCATGCACGGCGCGTCGTCGCAGTGGTTGCACCGCATCACGCTGAAGTGGCGGCTCACGTTCGGGAACGATCCGGTCTCGATGTACTTCACCCACGTCCGGTTGACCCCGAGCGGGACGTCGTGCTCGCTCTTGCACGCGACAGTGCAGGCGTGACAGCCGATACAGCTGTCGCTGTCGAGGAGGAACCCGAGTCTCGTCATGCCGTGGTGGTCACCCCACCGCCGGAGCGGACTGCCACGCGCCGTAGCCTCCCAGCAGATCGGCGACATCGGAGAATCCGGCGGCTGTCATGGTCGATGCCGCGATCGAGGAGCGATAGCCACCCGCGCAGTAGACGACCGTCGGCGCGGCCGCATCGAGATCGGCGATTCGCTGGTTCAGCTCGGTGAGGGGGACCTCGATCGCACCCGGGATGACACCGTTGGCGGTTTCGCCCGGTTGGCGCACGTCGACGACCTGGAGATCGGGGACATCGGCCATCAACTGCTCGAGGGCGCGCACGTCGTAGCGCTTGCAGTGCGCGACCTCGTCGGGGTTCTCCGCGAAGGCCCTCACCGGGTCGTCGAGATGCCCGATGACGTTGTCGAAGCCGATGCGAGCAAGCCGGTTCCTGGCCTCGGTCTCCATCCCCCCGTCGGTGACCAGCACGATCGGCGATTCGGGCTGGATCACGCCACCGGCGTACTCGGCGTACCGGCCGGCCAGGCCGATGTTGATCGAGCCGGCCAGGTGGGCGGCGGCGAACTCGTTGGGGTCACGACTGTCGAGCACGACCGCTCCCTGGCCCTTGGCGTCGCGGACGTCGTCGATCGTCATGGGCGGCGTGGGTGAGGTCTCGTCGAGAATCTCCCGTTGCTGACGGTTGAGCGCGGCATCGAAGGAGAAGTAGGCGGGTGGCGCGGTCTGGCCCTCGGTGACAGCGGCCACGAACTTCTCCTTCGACATGGGCTGGACGGCATAGTTGTCGACCCGCTGGTTGCCGATGGTCGACCAGGTGTCGGTCGAGAGGTTCTTGCCACACGCCGACCCGGCTCCGTGGGCCGGGTAGACACGCGTGGCATCGGGCAGGGTCATGAGACGATCGTGCAACGAGTCGTAGAGCTGGCTGGCCAGCTCCTCGGGGGTGACGCCGCGTGACGCCATGAGGTCGGGCCGTCCGACGTCGCCGATGAAGAGCGCGTCACCGGTGAGCACCCCGTAGGGCACCTCGTCGTCGGCGTGCTCGTAGACCACGATGCTGATCGACTCGGGTGTGTGGCCCGGAGTGTGCCGGATCTCGAGGACGACCTCGCCGAGGTCGACTCGTTCGCCGTCGGCGAACTTTCGGCTCTCGAACTCCGTCTCGGCCTTCGACCCGTAGCCGATCTCGGCACCCGTCGCCTGGGCCAGCTCGAGATGGCCGGACAGGAAGTCGGCGTGGAAGTGGGTCTCGAGCACGAGCTCGATGTTGAGGCCGTGTTGTTCGGCCGAGGTCAGGTACTCGCCGATGTCGCGCCGGGGGTCGACGACCACCGCCCGGCCACTCGTCTCGTCACCGATCAGATACGACGCCTGGGACAGGCAGTCCAGGTAGTGCTGCTCGAAGATCATCGCTATCCCCGTTCTCGCCGTGCGGCGATAAATGTACGGTCATTTCGCGACCCGGACAACAGGTCGCGCTCAGGTCCTCCTGACCAGATCGGGACCCAGGTCGGCGACGGTCGCCGCACCGATCAGGGCCATGTCGCGTTCCATTCCCGTCCTCAGATGCTCGATCACCCAGTCGACGCCTCTCTCACCGGCTGCGCCGAGCGCATACAGATAGGCCCGGCCGGCCATGCAGGAGTCGGCTCCGAGGGCGAGGGCCTTGACGATGTCGCCGCCGCGCCGTATGCCACCGTCGCAGATGATCTCCGAGCGGCCCCCCACCGCGTCGACCACCGGCCGGATCAGCTCGGCGATCGCGGGGGCGGAATCGAGCTGGCGCCCGCCGTGGTTCGACAGGGCGATGCCGTCGATCCCCGCGTCGGCAGCAAGGACTGCGTCCTCGACCGTCTGGATGCCCTTGACGACTATCGG
>JAOTZB010000160.1 GCA_029861625.1 Acidimicrobiia bacterium | reverse complement strand
CGCAAGCCGCGAGAGGTGCAGCAGGAGATCTACCGGGCCATGGAAGCCGACGAGCGCAGTCGCTTCGAGGCCATGGGCCAGGCCGCGAGCGGTGCACGGGATCCGCAGCCGGCCTCGATAGCCGAACAGATCGCCCAGTTCGACGAGCTCCGTCAGCGGGGGCTGCTGACCGACGAGGAGTTCGAGTCGAAGAAGCGCGACCTGCTCGGCTGAGCACTGCTTCGGGGAGTACTGCTTCGGCCGGACGGACTGGGTTGATCTACCCAGGTCAAGTATCTGGCGCCTGTCGTCTGGTTCCATGGAGTGAGGAACCTACGAGATACAGGTGGCAAACGATGAGACTGAGACGGAAACTGGTCGCGCTCGGGGCCATGGTGGTGTTGGGGGCGGCCGGATGCAGCGGAGGCTTGGACCGCGATGGTGCCATCGACAGCTTCGCCGATGACTTCGACGTGTCCACCGAGACGGCAACCTGCGTCGTCGACGACTTGATCGGCAACCTCGGCGAGGACCGCGTCGACGAGCTCGCCCACGACGGCGTACCGACCGACGACGAGGTCCTAGTGCTGTTCGAGAGCCTCGACGGGTGCGGGTCCGGGGCGTCCGAGCTCGTCGACGACGCCGACATCGCGTCGTTCGCCGCCGATCTCGGCGTGACCGATGCCGTCGCTCGCTGCGTGTTCGACGACCTGGGCGACGAGCTGGCCCAGCTCGGGGCGCTCGATGCCGAAGTCGACGGTGAGCTCGTGAACCGGGTGTTCGAGTCGATCACCAACTGCGGCGGCTGACCGCGTCGCGCCGGGTTTGTGCGCCGACTGCTGGGGGTGGAGGATGAGCCGACGCCCCGAAGCAGTCGGTGGACCGCGCCCGCGGTGACGTCACAGGAGGACATGCATGGGACCGCTTGCCGGAGTCAAGATCATCGAGATCGCCGGAATCGGTCCCGGTCCGTTCGGCGCGATGATGCTGTCCGATCTCGGCGCCGAGGTCGTGCGCGTCGATCGGGCCGGGTCGGTTCGGGCCGAGGCGCCGACGGGACCCTCCGGTGACTTCCTCAACCGGGGGCGCCGATCCGTCGGTGTCGACCTGAAGAATCCCGAGGGGGTCGAGGCGGTCCTGCGCCTCGTCGAGTCGGCCGACGCCCTCATCGAGGGTTTCCGGCCGGGCGTGGCCGAACGGCTCGGGATCGGCCCCGATGCGTGCATCGGACGCAACCCGGCGCTGGTGTACGGGCGAATGACCGGCTGGGGCCAGGACGGTCCGTACGCGGGCGCGGCCGGCCACGACATCAACTACGTCGCGCTGTCGGGAACCCTGCACGCCATCGGTCGACGCGGCGAGGCCCCGCTGCCACCCCTCAACCTCGTCGGCGACTTCGGCGGCGGCGGGATGTTGTTGGCCCTCGGAGTCGTGGCGGCGCTGTTCGAGGCCCGGTCCTCCGGACAGGGCCAGGTGGTCGACGCCGCGATGGTCGACGGATCGGCGCTGCTCGCCACGATGGTGCACGCCATGTACCAGGGGGGTGGCTGGTTCGACGAGCGAGGCGTCAACCTGCTCGACACGGGTGCGCACTTCTACGACGTCTACGAGACCGCCGACGGCCGGTACGTGTCGATCGGGTCGCTCGAGCCGCAGTTCTATGCCGAGCTGCTCCGTCTCGCCGGGCTCGACGATGACGACGAGCTCGTCTCCCACCAGCACGATCGGGAACGCTGGCCCGAGCTCAAGGAACGAGTCGGCGCGGTCTTCCGCTCGAAGACCCGCGACGAGTGGTGCGAGCTCATGGAGCACAGCGACGTGTGCTTCGCCCCTGTCCTGTCGCTGAGCGAGGCGCCCCGACACCCGCACAATGTCGCCAGGGGTACGTTCGTCGAGGTTGCCGGGATGACCCAGCCCGGCCCGGCCCCCCGGTTCAGCCGTACTCCTGCGTCGGTCGACCGTCCGCCGGCTCACCCCGGTGAGCACACCGACGAGGTCCTCACGAGCTGGGGATTCGCTCCCGGCGACATCGAGGTCCTCCGAGACCGCGGCGCCATCGCCTGAACCGGGCACACTGGAGCGGTGTCAACTCTGGTCTGTCTCCACGCCCACCCCGACGACGAAGCGATCGCGACTGCCGGGCTGATGGCCAAGGCGTCGGCCGACGGCCACCGTGTCGTCCTGGTCATCGCCACCAACGGTGAGCACGGTCTCGAGCCGGCCGACGGTCTCGATCCGGGTGAGACGCTCGCCGAGCGGCGCATGGCGGAGACCCACGCCTCGGCGGCGTTGCTCGGGGTGCACCGCGTCGAGTTCCTCGGCTACTGCGACTCGGGAATGGACGGCGACGAGGCAAACCACGAGCCGGGGTCGTTCTGGCAGGCCGATGTCGAGGCGGCGTCGGCTGCCCTCGCCGAGCTGTTGACGGCCGAGGTTGCCGATGTCCTCACGGTCTACGACCCCCACGGCGGGTACGGGCACCCCGACCACATCCAGGTGCATCGAGTCGGAACCCGGGCAGCAGAGATCGCCGGGGTCGAGGCGGTGTACTGGGCGACCATGAACCGCGATGCGATCAGGAAGCAGATGATCGAGAACGCCGAGCTGTTGGAGTCGCCCGACGACGTCGAGTCCACCGACGGGCCGGTCGATCCCGAGTCGTTCGGAACGCCCGAGGCCGAGATCACCCATGCCATCGCCGTCGGCCCGTGGATCGAGGCGAAACGCGAGGCGATGCGAGCACATGGCAGTCAGATCACCGAGGAGACCTTCTTCCTGCAGCTGCCGCAGGACATGTTCGAGCAGGTCTTCGGCACGGAGTGGTTCGTCGCGCCCGGCACGAGCCGTACCGGTCCGTTCGAGACATCGCTCTTCACCTAGCGAGCCGAGGTGAGCCTCCGCGACCTGCACACCGCCGGCGCGTGGGTGATGGTGTTCGCCAATGGCGCGGCGGGACTGTGGGCGCTCGGAGCACACTGGCGCGAACGGCTCCGGGTCCGAGCGCTGTGGTGGTTCACGGCGTTCGCCGAGGTGTTCATCGTGGTCCAGGTCGCCCTCGGGGTCGCGATCGTGGCGGGCGAGGACATCGACCCGCCGCAGTTCCACCTGTTCTACGGCTTCACTGCGGTCACCGTCGTGGGCATCATCTACAGCTACCGGCCCCAGCTCGCGCACGTGCGCTATCTGCTCTACGGGCTCGGTGGGCTCTTCCTCATGGGGCTGGGGATTCGGGCCATGGTCCTCGGCGGGGAGACCTGAGGGTCAGAGATTGACCACCGGACACGTGAGTGTCCGCGTGATGCCCTCGACCATCTCGACCTGACCCACCACCATGCGACCGAGGTCGTCCATCGTGTCGGCCGATGCCTTGGCGATGATGTCGTAGGGGCCGGTGGCGATCTCGGCGCTCACGACACCGTCGATGTCGCGGATGGCGCTGGCGACCTCGGCGGCCTGCCCCATCTCGACCTGGATCAACACATACGAACTGACTGCCACCGGATGCTCCTCACTGCAGCGCGGCTCCGGTGCTGCTCCGGTGCCCGACGCGAGACTCCCTCGCCGATCGGAGCGTATACCGGTCGAGCGAGGGAGTACGGGCGACGGCGATGGAGATCCCCGCCGGGCCGTGGTCAGGCCGTGTCGTCGGTGCCGGCTCCGACACCGATCGCGACGGGTACCTTGCGGGGCATCGCCTGCTCGGCAACGGGGATGGTGACGACCAACACGCCCTTGTCGTAGTCGGCGGCGAGCCCCGTCACGTCGAGGGACTCACCCAGATGGAGGCTCTGGCGGACCTCGCCCGTCGGCCGGCGCCGGGCGACCAGCGTCGCGTCCTCGGGGATGTCGGAGGTGCGGTCGAAGGTGAGGGTGAGCTCGCGGCCGTCGACGGTCAACTCGATGCCGTCGGGGTCGACGCCGGGGACGTCGAACCGCAGTTCGAACCGGTCGTCGAAGCGCAAGGTGTCGTAGGGCACCGTCACGGGAAGCCGCGCCGGCGCCAGTCGGGCGAAATCACGGAATGGGTCGAAAGTACTGAACATGGGTTCTCCTCCGCTGATGAAGCGCAGTTGGCAGTGAACAACAGTGAGTGCGAGTCACTCAAGAAATGCAACAAGTCGATGCGGGGGGTATTCCCGGCCGGAGCCGAAACCGCGGCAGACCTCTCACGACCTGGTTGGATGGGGGCGATGGGAACGATCCTGGTCACAGGCGGCGCCGGCTACATCGGGTCACACGTCTGCCTCGCGGTCGCCGAGGCGGGCCACGATGTCGTCGTCGTCGACAACCTCGTGAACGGGTCGGCCACGGCGGTCGAACGCGTCGGCGAGCTCACCGGTGCGTCGATCGAGCTCCACGTCGTCGACGTCACCGACCGAGCCGCGCTCGACCGGGCGCTCGATGCCCACGACGTCGACGCCGCGATCCACCTCGCCGGGCTGAAGTCGGTGGGCGAGTCGATGGCCGAGCCGCTCCGCTACTACGACGTCAACATCAACGCGGCGATCTCGCTCATCGGGGCACTCGAACGCCATGGCGTGTTCAGGCTGGTGTTCTCGTCGTCGGCCACCGTGTACGGCGAGCCCGACGGGGTGCCGATTCCCGAGACCGCGCGCCGGCGCTCGATCAACCCCTACGGGCGGACCAAACAGCTCCAGGAGGACCTCTTCTTCGATGTCGCGGCCGCCGACCCCCGCTGGCACATCGGTCTGCTGCGTTACTTCAACCCGGTGGGGGCGCACCCCTCGGGTCGGATCGGCGAGGACCCGGCCGGCACACCGAACAACCTCATGCCGTATCTCATGCAGGTGGCGGTCGGTCGGCGCGACGACCTGACCGTCTTCGGCGACGACTACCCGACCCCCGATGGCACGTGCATCCGCGACTATCTGCACGTCGTCGACCTCGCCGACGGCCACGTGGCCGCCCTGGACGCGCTCGACGACGTCGCCGGCTGTCGGCCGTGGAACCTCGGAACCGGCGAGGGATACAGCGTGCTCGAGGTGATCGGTGCTGCCTCCCGTGCGATCGGACGGCCGGTACCCCACGAGGTGGGTCCTCGCCGGCCCGGCGATGTCCCCGAGCTCGTCGCCGACGTCACCCGGGCGCAGAACGAGCTCGGCTGGCGCGCCGAGCGCGACCTGGCGGCGATGTGTGCCGATCACTGGCGGTGGCAACAACAGAATCCCGATGGCTATCGGGTCGGCGCCTGAGCCGGACGGTACCCATCCGGCGTAGCCCTCGCCTTCGGCCCCGATCGGGCCGCGCCGGGTCGTTGTCACCAGGTATGCGTAGAGTCCCACCGGTGACCACCCTCGCCCGCGAGCACTGACCGTGCCCACCATCCGCTGTGGCCACTGCCGCGGCACGCACACCTCGGTGGCCGACGTGCGAGCCTGTTCGATCGATCGGCCGTCGCCGGCAGCGCCGGCGACGAACCTGACCAACACCGAGACGGCGGTCATCGGCGCCGGGCCCGACTCGCTCGGCCGCACCCTGGTGGTCCGTCATGACGACGAGCCGCCGGAGCCATGGCACGATGCGCCGACGTTCTCGATCGACGCTGCGGCGCCGCCCGACCTCGACGTACTCGCCGCGATGTCCGATCGCTGGCATCGCCGAGCGCGATATGTCGTCCGACTGGCCGGCGACTGGGGCACGGGTGAGGTCCGTACCGACGAGCCGTGGGGTCTCTCGCCGTCGTTCGAGCTAGCGGGCGAGCGGTTCGCCCACCTCGTCTGGTCGAACGCCGTCGAGCTCGTCGACGGGCAGCTCCGGTCGCGGCCGGCCGCCATGGCGGTGGGCGCCGGCGCATCGCTCGGTGGCGATCGCGACATCGTGCTGGCCGACGGCACGACCGCGTGGATCGACGGCGGGCCGCTCGACCCCGGTGCGGCGCCCGGCGGACACATCCTGCATTCGTTGCAGGTGACCGGGGGAGTGCTCCGCCCCCTCGGCACCAGCCGCCCGCAGGCCGATCTCGCCGCGGATCAGCTCGAGGCCGTCGGACACCGCGGCGGCGCGGCGCGCATCATCGCTCCTGCCGGTTCGGGCAAGACCCGCGTGCTCACCGAGCGAGCTCGTCACCTCGTTCGCGAGTGGGGAGTGCCGACCGAGGTGGTCACGCTCGTTGCGTTCAACAAGCGGGCACAGGTCGAGATGCACGAGCGGCTCGAGGATGTCGCCGGCCTGAACATCCGCACGCTCAACGGTTTGGCCCTCGCCATCCTCAACGGCACCGGCGGGTTCGGCGGACCGAACGGAGGTGCCGGGCTCACCACCATCGACGAACGCGATGTCCGGCGCCTGGTCGAACGGCTCGTCGAGCTCCCTCGCCGGGCGAACACCGACCCGGTCGCGGTGTGGATCGAAGCGCTCGCCGAGGTTCGCCTCGGGCTGCGCGACCCCGCCCAGGTCGAGACCGACCACGGCGGCGATGTCGACGGGTTCGCGCAGGTGTTCGGCCGGTATCGCGACCTGCTCGCGGCCAACCGGGTCGTCGACTTCGACGAGCAGATCTACCGGGCCATCGAGCTTCTCCTCGCCGATCCGCAGGCGAGGGCGACGGCCCGGCGCCGGTGCGCACTGCTGTTGGTCGACGAGTTCCAGGACCTCACGCCCGCCCATCTCCTGTTCGTCCGTCTCATCGCCGGTCCGCGGGGCGACGTGTTCGGCGTCGGCGACGACGATCAGACCATCTACGGCTTCACCGGGGCGACACCGAGGTGGTTGATCGACTACGAGCAGTTCTTCCCCGGCGCCACACCGCATGCGCTCGAGGTCAACTACCGCTGTGCGCCGGCGGTCGTCACCGCGGCCGACACGCTCATCCGGGTCAACCGGCAGCGGGTCTCGAAGACAATCGTGGCGGAGCCGGGCCGAGCCGACGAGCCCGGCGAGCTCGTTGCGAGGACCACCGGCGACGCCGCCGCCGAGGTCATCGCCCGCGTGCGAGCCCACATCGACCACGGCGCCGATCCGGCATCGGTCGTCGTGTTGGCCCGGGTGAACGTCACGCTCGCGGTGCCGCAGGTCGCGTTGGCCGCAGCCAAGATCCCCGTGGTGGGCGCAGTCGACGCCTCGCTCCTGCACCGCACCGGTATCCGCTCGGTCATGGCGTGGCTTCGCCTGGGCGCGGACGCCGACCACATCGACCCGGCCGACATCGCCGACACCGTGCGGCGGCCATCGCGAGGAATGTCGCGCAAGGTCATCGAATGGATGAGCGAACATCGCAGTACCCGCGATCTCGAGCGGCTCGCCCGCCGGCTGAGTGACCGCGATGCTGCCAAGATCGACGCCTGGCTCACCGATGTCGGGCGGGTGACGCGCACGCAACGCGACGCCACGACGATCGAGATGATCGAGCTGATCCGCGACGGTATCGGCCTGGGCCGCGCGCTCGACGCGCTCGATCAGTCCCGCGGATCCGCAGACCGTTCCACCCATCTCGACGACATCGAGATGCTCCGCGGCCTGGCCCGTCTCCAGCCCGACCCCGGATCCTTCGAACCCTGGCTCGGTCAGGTGCTGGGTGCCGAGACCGCCGCTCTCGGCGAGGGAGTCCAGCTGTCGACGGTGCACCGGGTCAAGGGGCTCGAGTGGCCGCACGTCGTCGTCATCGGAGCCGACCAGGGCACCTTCCCGCACCGCCTCGCCGACCTCGAAGAGGAGCGACGAGTCTTCCACGTCGCCATCACCCGCTCGTCGAGCACCACGACGGTCATCGCCGATGCCGAGCGGCCATCCCGCTTTCTCGACGAGATGGCCGGACGGGTGCCGACGGTGGCAGACGAACCGCAGCGGCTCGTGCGGAAGCCGAGCCGGGCTTCGGCGAAGAAGGCGGCCGGTCCGCCGACCGACCAGGTTGTGGGGGGCGAGGACGCGTTCGAGGCCCTCCGGGCCTGGCGGCTCGAACGATCGCGCGCCGACAAGGTGGCGCCGTTCATCATCTTCCACGACGCCGTGCTCCGTGCGATCGCCGCCGCCGGGCCCGACGACCTCGCCGCGCTCGCGCGCGTCAAGGGAGTCGGCGCGACCAAGCTCGAGAACTACGGCGACGACATCCTCGCCGTCTTGGCCGAGAGCTGACTACATGACGTCGACGATGCCGAGCTCGACGAACCCCTTCGAGGCGTAGTTGGCGCGAAACATGTCGCGGAGTCGAGTGGCCGCCTCGTCGTACGCGTTGGGGTCGTCCCACGTCTGGCGGGGGTCGAGCACCTCGTCGGGGACACCCTCACAGGTGGTGGGCATCCGCAGCCCGAGGATCGGCTGGGTGACCGTCGGGACGTCGTCGAGCTCGCCGCCGAGCGCGGCATGCAACAAGCGCCTGGTGTGCGCGAGCGACATGCGTTCGCCCTTGCCGTAGGCACCACCGGTCCAGCCCGTGTTCAACAACACGCAGCGGGTCCGGTGCTCGTGCATGCGTCCGGCCAGCAGCTTGGCGTAGACCGACGCCTTCTGCGACATGAACGGCGCACCGAAACAGGCCGAGAACGTCGCTTCGGGACGCGTGACGCCAACCTCGGTGCCTGCCAGCTTCGCCGTGAAGCCGGTGACGAAGTGGTACATGACCTCGTCGGGATCGAGAATGGAGACCGGCGGCAACACGCCGAAAGCGTCGGCGGTCAACAAGACGATGGTCTGGGGGTGCGGGCCGCGGG
>JAOTZB010000159.1 GCA_029861625.1 Acidimicrobiia bacterium | reverse complement strand
CCGGTCCGGCGCTGGTCGCGCTCAGGGATGCAACGGGCGAGAGCGTGCAGCTGTACGTTCGCCACGGCGGCACACGCGTCTGCATCGCCTCGCTCGAGTCGGCGCACGGCCTCCGGACCATCGTGCAAACCGGCGCGGTGCTCCCGCTCGATGTCGGGTCGGGAGGTCGGGTGCTGCTCGGCGAGGCCCCGGGCCCGGGCGGGTGGATCGAGAGCGTCGGTCAGCGCGAGGCAGGTGTTGCATCGGTGAGCGCGCCGATCGTCCACAGCGGAGGTGTCGTCGCGGCCATCAGCGTGTCGGGACCGATCGAACGGATGACGACGGCACCCGGCCGACTTTTCGGCGTCGACGTCGTGGCGGCGGCAGCAGAAGTCGGCCGCGAGACCTGACCGGATTCGGCCGGCTCAGCGCCCGTTTCCGGCTCGGGCGAGGACGGAGTCGATCGCCTCGAGCAAACCACGATTGAATGTCGCCGCGCTGGCGACGCTGGCATCGTGTCCCCCGTCGACAGGGTGCAACATCGCATCGGGGATGAGATCGGCGAGCTGGCGTTGCGCACGGGGCGGAACCTTGCGGTCGTCATTGGTGACCACGATCGACGTCGGCGTGGTGATGGTGGGGAGCCACGACTTCGAGTCGAAGTTGAACAACGAGGCGCCGGTCTCGAGCAGCATTCGAGGATGATTCCGGCTGAGCTGTTCGACCCCCCACGGGTGCAGGTCGGCAGTGCGCTTCTCGAGCATGTTGCCGAAGACCCGGTCGACAACTCGTCGCGGCGCGAGCCGTGTGCCGGCGGCGAGGCCCGACATGATCCCGGGCCAGATCCGGAGGTCGCTCGCCCGGAAACGAGGCATCGTGGCCGTGAGCACGAGGCCGTGCAGACGCTCGCCGTTGCGGCGGGCCAGCACCTGTGCGACCGCCCCGCCGAGGGAATAGCCGACCGCGACGACTCGGTTGATTCCGAGGGCATCGGCGACGGCCACCACGTCGTCGGCCAGGTCGACGATGCGCACCGGGCGAATCGGGCGGAGGCCATGGCCGTGGCCGCGGTGATCGAAGGAGATCACGCGGTAGCGCTCGGCGAGAGGCCCGTACTGGAGGAAGAAGTTCAGGTCGGCGGTGACCGTCCAGCCGTGCAGCAACACAACCGCAGGCGCCGACTTGTCGCCCTCGTCGCGCACCATCAGCGACCCGCGGCGGGGCAGGTGGAGCTCACCGGGCGGGGCGAGCTCGGGCGCGTCGGCGATGCGCCCGTCACTCATGGGGAGGAAGGATGGCAGCTCGCGGTCCCTCATCGGGAGGAAGGGTACGACAGCTCGTGGTCACTCACCGATCGCGACGACCTCGACAGTCATCGTGCCGGCCGGTGACTCGTAGCTCACCGACTCGCCGACCGATGCGCCCAACAACGCGGCGCCGAGGGGCGAACCCGGCGACATCACGTCGATGCCGTCACGACGTTCCTCGATGGAGCCGACCAGGTACGTCTCGGGCTCGTCGTCGCCTTCGTAGACGACCGACACGACCGTGCCGGCCTGCACGATGTCGCTGGCGGCGTCGTTTACGATCTCGGCGTTCTCGAGGATCCGCTCGAGATGCATGATGCGCCCCTCCATCTTCCCCTTCTCCTCCTTGGCGGCGTGGTAGTCGCCGTTCTCGCTGAGGTCGCCCATCTCCCTGGCGGATTCGATCTTCTGCGCGATCTCGATGCGGCCGCGGGTGGTGAGATCTTCGTGTTCTTCCTTCAGTCGGTCGAAGGCCGACTGGGAGAGATGAGTCGTCGGTGCCATGCAACCAGCGTAGAGGCTCGGCGGCCAGTGGTCAGTCCCTCAGAGATCTCCGGCGGAACCCGACACGAGCCTCGCGGGGCCTCAGGCCCCCGATGTCGATCTCCCGGACGTGAGCTGTCGAACCTGCGCTGGACGGCTATGCCATGTGTTGACGCCAATGCCTTCGGCAGCGACACTTGAGGACGTGCGACACGATTCGTTCGCCGTAGTCATCCGCTAGCGCACGCCCCCGCGGCATGCGCTCTTCCGACCGTCCACTTCGGTGGGCGGTTTTGTCTATCCGGAGGTCGAGTGCCAGTTCACAGGATCGGAGTCATAGGCGGCGACGGCATCGGACCCGAGGTGATCGCCGAGGGTCTGAAGGTGCTGCGCGCCACGGGCGTCGACTTCGAAACCGTCGACTACGACCTGGGCGGCATGCGCTATCTCCGTGACGGCACGATCCTGCCCGACGACGTGCTCGACGAGTGGCGGGGTCTCGACGCGCTCTATCTCGGCGCGGTTGGCACTCCCGAGGTACCACCGGGGATCATCGAACGCGGCCTGTTGTTGAGGATGCGGTTCGAGCTCGATCTCTACATCAACCAACGCCCGTTCGTGTACGCGGGTCCGCCGGTCACCGTCGGGGGTGGAGGAGCGGTCGACGGGAGCGCCGAGATCGACTTCATCGTGATCCGCGAGAACACCGAGGGCACGTATGCGGGCGAGGGCGGCTTCCTCCGCAAGAACACCGCTCACGAGATCGCGACCCAGGGTTCGGTCAACACCCGCCACGGCGTCGAACGCTGCATCCGCTACGCGTTCGAGCTGGCGGCGGCCCGCCCGGCGAAGCACCTCACGATGGTGCACAAGACCAACGTCCTGACCTTCTCCGGCGACCTGTGGGATCGTACGTTCGCCGAGGTCGGCGCCGAGTTCCCAGGAGTCGACACCGCCTACAACCACGTGGACGCCGCCTGCATCTACTTCGTCCAGGACCCCGGGCGCTACGACGTCGTCGTCACCGACAATCTCTTCGGAGACATCCTGACCGACCTCGGTGGGGCTGTCTCGGGCGGCATCGGCTTCGCCAGCTCGGCCAACATCAACCCGAACGGGGTCTCGATGTTCGAGCCGGTGCACGGGTCGGCGCCCGACATCGCGGGTCGGAATCTCGCCAACCCCACCGCTGCGGTCCTGTCGGGTGCGCTGCTCCTCGACCATCTGGGCGAGACTGATGCCGCCGACCGCGTGCTCAAGGCCTGCGCCGCGACCGCCCACCTCACCGGATCCACGACCGAGCTCGGCGATGCCATCGCCGACCAGCTCTGAGAGGCAACGACCATGCCAATCGAACCCACGAACCACATCTGGATGAACGGCGAGATGGTGCCGTGGGAGCAGGCGCAGGTGCACCTGCTGACGCACACGCTGCACTACGGCACCGGCGTGTTCGAGGGGATCCGTGCCTACGAGACCGACCGAGGTCCGGCCGTCTTCCGGTTGACCGAGCACATGGAACGGCTCCACAACTCGGCCAAGATCTTGATGATGGACATGCCGTACTCCGTCGACGAGCTGGTGGCGGCGGCCAAGGCGGTGGTGGCCGATTCGGGCCTTCCCTCGTGTTACATCCGGCCCATCGCGTACTACGGCTATGGCGAGATGGGACTGGCCACCACGAATTGCACCGTCGACGTGGCGATCGCGTGCTGGCCCTGGGGCGCATACCTGGGCGACGACGCCGCCACCAAGGGCGTGCGGATGAAGATCTCGTCGTGGACCCGCCACGAGCACAACACGATGCCTCCCGCGTCGAAGACCACGGGCAACTACGCGAACTCGACGCTCGCCAAGATGGAGGCGCTCCGGGCCGGGTACGACGAGGCGGTCATGTTGAACCCGCAGGGTCAGGTGTCGGAGTGCACCGGCGAGAACATCTTCGTGTCGCGTCACGGCCGGCTGCTGACGCCACCGCTGGTGGCCGGGGCGCTCGAGGGCATCACCCAGTCGGCGGTGATGGCGATCGCGGCCGACCATGGCATCGAGTGTTCGATCGACAGCATCGCCCGCAGTGACCTCTACATCGCCGACGAGATGTTCGTGTGCGGCACGGCCGCCGAAGTGAGCGCGGTGAACTCGGTCGACGATCGCGATCTGCCGTGCCCGGGACCGATGACGACGACAATCGCGACGACCTACGCCGACGCCGTGCGGGGCCGCATCGACAAGTACAAGGAGTGGAACGAGTACATCGATGAGTAACGCCGAGGCCGGTGAAACCGGCCCGAGCGGAGCGGGGGGCTCCGTGCCGGAGAACGGCCCGAGCGGAGCGGGAAGAACAGTCGAGATCTACGACACGACGCTGCGCGACGGGAGCCAGCTCGAGGGGATATCGCTGACGGTCAACGACAAGCTGCGCATCGCGTACCAGCTCGACTGGCTCGGCGTCCACTACATCGAGGGCGGTTGGCCGGGCGCCAATCCGAAGGACGACGAGTTCTTCGAGCGGGCCCGTACCGAGCTGAAACTGGCCACGTCCACATTCGTCGCGTTCGGATCGACCCGGCGGGTCAAGGGCCGAGTCGACGAGGATCAGACCCTCGCCAACCTCGTCGGCGCCGGAACGTCCGCGGTGTGCATCGTCGGCAAGTGCTGGGACTACCACGTCACCGAAGCGTTGCGAACCACACTCGACGAGGGTGTCACGATGGTGGCCGACTCGATCGAGTACCTGAAGGGCAAGGGCCTCGAGGTGCTCTTCGACGCCGAGCACTTCTTCGACGGGTACCGCAACAACCCCGAATACAGCCTGCGGGTGCTCGAGGCGGCCGCGACCGCGGGCGCTGATCGGCTGGTGCTGTGCGACACCAATGGTGGATCGCTGCCCCACGACGTCGAGCGCATCGTTCGTGAGGTCGGCGGGTACCTCGACACCCCGCTCGGGGTCCATCTGCACGACGACACGGGCTGCGGTGTCGCCAATGCCATCGCCGGCGTGATCGGCGGTGCGGTGCAGGTACAGGGAACGATCAACGGGTACGGCGAACGCACCGGCAACTGCGACCTGGTGCCGATCATCGCCAACCTGACCTTGAAGATGGGCATCGAGACGTTGCCTCCGAACCGCCTCGACCGCCTGACCGGCGTGTCGCACACGATCGCGGAGCTCGTGAACTTCACGCCGAGCTCGCAACAGCCGTATGTCGGCGCGTCGGCGTTCGCCCACAAGGCGGGCCTGCACACGAGCGCCATCTCGCGTCGACCCGACGCCTACGAGCACGTACTGCCCGAGGCGGTGGGCAACGGCACGCGATTCCTCGTGTCGGAGATGGCCGGTCGCTCGACCATCGAGCTCAAGGCCGCCGATCTCGGTCTGGACCTGCCGCCCGAAGTGCTCGGTGATGTGGTCGACACGCTCAAGAAGCTCGAATACCAGGGTTATCACTTCGAGGTCGCCGATGCGTCGCTCGAGTTGTTGATCCGGGGCGCGTCCGGATGGGAACAGGACTTCTTCGTCCTCGAGTCGTTCAAGGTCAACACCGAGCACCGATCGGGGAGCGGGGCCAGGGCGTGGAACGATGTCGCGGTCGACATGGAGACCGAGGCGACCGTGAAGCTCTGGGTCGGCGATGAACGCATCGTTGCCACCGGCGAGGGCAACGGGCCGGTCGATGCGTTGCACTCGGCCCTCGCCGTGGCCGTCGCCGATCGGTATCCGGCCTTCGACGCCATCAAGCTCACCGACTTCAAGGTTCGGGTTCTCGACACCGAGAAGGGCACGGGAGCAGTCACGCGGGTCCTCATCGAGAGCACGAACGGGTCGAGCACGTGGACGACCATCGGCGTGTCGGAGAACATCGTCGAGGCGAGCTGGCAGGCGTTGATCGACTCGATCATCTACGGCCTCTTCCACGTGGACGACTGACGACGCGGGCGCCGATGTCCCCCCGGGTTGGCTAGCGTCGATGCCATGGCCAGCTCTGCGCAGTCGTTCCGGGTTGCCGGTGTCCCGGTCACGGTGAGCCCGTCGATCGTGCTGATCCTGGGATTCCTCGGTTTTACGATCCCCGACACGACGGCATCGAGGGTCGCCATCGTCATCGTGCTCGGGCTCGCGTCGATTCTCGTCCACGAGCTCGGCCACGCCGCGGCGGCCCGGCTCTACGGCGGGACCCCAACCGTCCGGCTCGAAGGGCTCGGCGGCGCGACTGATCCGGGATTCACCACCGTCCCCGGCCGCGGATCCCTCATCGTGCTGGCCCTGGCCGGTCCCGGCGCGGGCCTGCTCGTCGGGCTGGTGATCCTCGGCGCCGTCGTCGTCTCCAGCTACGACGTGAGCTACGACGGAAGCCTCGTGAGCTTCACCGTGATCATGGCCCTCTGGATGAACATCGGCTGGAGTCTGTTCAACCTCGTACCCGTTCTACCGCTCGACGGAGGCCGGCTGCTCACCGAGCTGTTGCCGGGCGACCGCATCGTTCGCACCCGCCGGGCCCACCTGGTGTCGGTGGTGATCGGCGGCATCGCTGCCGTGCTGTTGAACATGAACGACTTCATCTTCGGTGGGTTCATCGTCGGCATGCTGGCCGGTCAGAGTCTCGGCGCCTACCGGAAGCTCGGTGTCTACCTCGACACCAGGGACAGCGCGACGACGCTCGAAGACGTCGGCACCCGGCTCGCCACCGGCCAGACCGGTGCCGAGGTCGAGCTGCGTCAGCTGCTCGACGACGAGGCGGCCGGCCCCTACGCGCGCACTCTCCTCGTCGAACATCTCGCCCGTCAGGGCCGAGCCGACGATGCCAGGGATGCGATCGGCGATCTCCGCGACCGAGCGCCGACGTCGACCTTTCTGGTCGAGGTGCTCGAGACCAACGGCGAACGAGGCGTCGAGTCGCTCCTCGAGGCCTACCGCACGTCGCCGTCGCCGCTCGCGGCGCGACACGTCGTGGTGGCGCTCGATGCGGTGAACCGGGCCGACGAGATCGGTCGGGCGATCGGAACGACTCCCGACGCCCCCGAGTTGCTCGGCATCTTGAACACCGCCCAGTCCACCGCCCATCATCTCGGTGCGTACGCCGCAGCCGCCGAGCTCGGCGCGCTCACCTATGCCCGTCTCCCCGATGCCGGAGGTGTTCCCGCATTCAACGTCGCGTGCTCGCTCGCTCGATCGGACGAGGTCGACTCGGCGCTCGCGTGGCTCGAAGCGGCACTCGAACGCGGTCTCGACGACCCCACGATCTTCGACACCGACGACGATCTCGGGTCGCTGCGCTCGTCCGCTCGGTTCGCCGAGCTCCGGCAGCGAGCATTCGGGTTGACGTGAGCCGCCCCACATGGTGGGTGGCAGCGCCCCCGCGACCGTAAGCTCGCGCCGTGGCCCAACCTCAGTTCGTCCCGAACGCGCCGACGTCCACCGACCGCTACTACGAGTCACCGCCGCGCCGTGCCGGCTCGTGGCGAGCCGATCGTCCGGGTGATGTCGTCGGACACCCGGGAGCAGACGGCGCCGGCCTCGGCTGCCAGGGCCCCGACCAGGGATATGCGCTCACGCTCGTCTCCCAGTTCGACGACCAGCTCAATCTTGCCGAGGGCGAGTCGCAGGCCGACGCGGTCGCGGGTGCGCTCGTTGTCGCCCTGAAGCGTGCGTCGCTGTTCGGGCGAGCTCCCGTCGTGCACGACCTGCGCGTCGGGTTCTCCATCTGGGGTCTCCTCGACCCCGACCCCGATCCCGACCTCGTTGTGCTCCGGCGCACGATGTTCGCCGGCGTCGCCCATCCCCATCACTACGCGGCTCGGCGGGCGATCGCCGACGCGGCGAGCGACGAGGTGTTGCGACGCCCCCATCAGGCGATCATCGAGGCCGCCGCGGCCGAGGGCCGATCGATGATCTCGGGCGACCACCGATGACCGGTCCGCGGGTTCGTTTCGCGCCGGCGCCGACCGGGTTCCTCCACGTCGGGAGCGCCCGCTCGGCGCTGTTCAACTGGCTCCACGCCCGCCACCATGGCGGGACGTTCGTCCTGCGCATCGAGGACACCAACGCCGAGCTCGCCCGACCCGAGTACTACGACGCCATCACCGAACCGCTCCGGTGGCTGGGAATCGACTGGGACGAGGGTCCGTATTACCAGTCCGAGCGCACCCAGCTCTATCTCGACGCCATCGACCGGCTGCTCTCGACCGGGCACGCTTACTGCTGCGACTGCAACCGCGAGGCGATCGACGCCCGCCACGCGGAACGCGGAGGCAAACCCGGCTACGACGGGTACTGCCGCGATCGCGGCGTGAGCGACGGTGAGGGGGTCGTCGTGCGATTCCGGACGCCCGACGACGGCCAGACCGTCGTCGACGATGTCGTGCGTGACCGGGTGGTGTTCGAGAACAGCGACCTCGAGGACTTCGTCATCCGCCGCGGCAACGGCACGCCGGTGTTCCTGGTCGCGAACGCCGTCGACGATGCCGACCTCGGCATCACCCACGTGGTGCGAGGCGAGGACCTGCTCAACACCACCCCGAAGGTGTTGCTGTTGTGGCAGGCCCTCGACCTCGGTCCCGAACCCGCCTACGCGCACCTGCCCCTGCTCGTCGGGGCCAATCGGAAGAAGCTGTCGAAGCGCAAGGACTCGGTCGCCCTGGCCGACTTCATCGATGCGGGCTATCTGCCCGAGGCGATGGTGAACTACCTCGCATTGCTCGGCTGGGGGCCGCCCGACGATGTCGAGATCCGGCCGATCGGGGAGATCATCGAGCTCTTCAGCCTCGACGCCGTCAACAAGGCACCCGCGTTCTTCGACCAGAAGAAGCTCGACCACATCAACGCCGCCTACCTGCGGGCGTTGCCGGCGAGTGAGTTCGTCACGCGAGAACAGACGTGGCTCACCG
>JAOTZB010000158.1 GCA_029861625.1 Acidimicrobiia bacterium | reverse complement strand
ATGTCCCGGCACGACGAGCGAACGTCGAGATCGTGGAGCAGCCCGTCGAATGTGGCCAGGTACCGGTGGAGGAACCGTTCCTGTCGCTCGTCCAATGAGTAGAGCGTCGGCAGCCGCCGCATCAGCATGTGTGTGGTTCGTTCGACGCGTAGCTCCCGCACCTTGGGCGTGCGACGGGCGTTGCCCTGCAGTCGAAGCGTCACCCACAGATACCGACCGGGCGCCGCGTGCACGGGTGCCTCGAATGTCTCGTAGCGATCCGATGTCTCGTCGCGCCACCACGGCGTCGTCGGCCCCGGACGCCGATGCAGACGTCCTGAGACCGACTCGATCGCGGGAACGAGTCGGTCGGGCGGCAGGTCAGGCGTTGCCGACGGCGTTGCCGGGAGGCACGCGGCGGGCGATGCGGCGACGTGAACGGTCTCGGTCTCGAACTCGTCATCGCTCGTTGCGGCGCCGACGAGGCATTCGGTGCCGTCGGGGACACATGCCTCGAGCAGCACGCGACCCCAGCGGTTTCGCGCCACACCCGAGTCGAGTCGGTACGTCACGCATCGGCCATCGGATGCATAGGTGACCGGGGCGACGACCCCGAGGCGGAACCCCGCTGCGGTGAAGTAGCCCACGCGCCCGTCGGCGGTGGCGACGAGCCCGGACCCGTCGTAGCCCGTGGCATCGAGCGGGTGGACCGGCGTCCAGTCGTCGGCGGTCGCGACCAGTCGACGGAGCGAGGCGCGACCATCCGGTGAGGGACACGGTGCGATGACCACGGCGCCGACCGCGTCGACTGCGATGTCGGACGCAGGTCCGACTCGGCGTGGCGCCCGCAAGCCCGAGACGAGCCATCCGTCGCCGGTCTCGTCGTGCCACAACATCACCGGCTCGCCGTCCGGCAGCACCGCGATCCGGCTCGGCTCGGCCCCGGGCGGCAGGTCGGCGACCGATGCAGGCAGTGCGAGCTCGGTGGGCCCCCGGGAGGCAGACAAGCGGAGCAGGCCACTGGGGTTCCGCACGACGGCGTAGACGACCGACCCGTCAGCAGCGAGACCCATCGGATGCCTGTCCGGATGGCCGGGAACGTCTGTTCTGACCTGGCGCAGGAGTCGGCGGCTCCACAGGTCGAGCACCGAGATGGTCTGGGCGTCCGCATCCGCAAGGAACAGGCGATCGTCCCGATCGATGGCGATGCCGACGCCTCGCCGCAGCCCGGGGTTCGGCGCCGGTGCGAAGTCGCTCCCCGATGGCGCCGCGGCGTCGGGCTCACCGATGATCTGAGTCGGCTCGACCAGGGTGGCGTAGTCGAGCCCGGCGCTCGTGGGACCGACCCGAAGACGCCACAGCGCTCGAGCCTCCAGCCGGTACACCCGGCACAGTCGATCGATGGCCAGACCCGGGGCGATGCACGCGTCACCCTCGGGCGCCGGCGGGAGCGGGGCATCGGTCCAGGCGAGCGTCAACACGTCGGCCGCGCCGTCGACCGCGGTCCGAAGATGCGTTGCACGAACCCACTGATCGCAGGTCGCGACCAGCGAGGCCGGACGCCCTGCAGTCATCGTCGGCTCCCCATGTCAACAGACCTCGCGAGGCGCACGCACGGGAACGGGTGGGCCGTCGGGCACGGGTGGCTCGAGATCGAGGCCGGGTTCCATGGCCGGGCCTTCGACCACGGTGATCTCGGCCAGCTCGGGGACCTCCCACTTCTCGAGCGAGACCGAACGCGAGTCCGGCTCGATCCACTCGCCACTGCCGTCCTCCTCGGCGAGTCGCAGCCCGAGCAGGCAGGGAGAGCCGGGAATCTGACCCGGTTCGAGGAACTCCACACCCTCGACCTGGAGCGCCGCCGCTTCGAGCTCGGGTGCGAAGATGCGACGGCCGAGCGGCCAGCCGCCACCATCGGGCCCGAACGGCGGCAGGGGCGCGAGATACTGGCGGAGTACCAGCTCGACCCAGCGACGGACGCTCTCGATGCCGTACCCCGGCTTCACCGACACACCGACCGATACGGCGATTCGGCGGTACGTCGGTGGGATGACGTGCAGCTCGGTTGTCACGAGCCGCCGAGCGTCGAGCCAGCGGCACACGGCGTCGAGCGCCGGCCGTTCGGGTCGGGGAGCGCTCGGGTGCTTCGGGTCTCGTTCGGGGAACACCACCACCGACACCACGCCTGCTGCGACCTCCGACGGCGACAGCGGATCGAAGAGCGGGAGCGTCTCGGCCCTGGCGACCCCTGCACCGGGCGTCTCGAGTGCGAGCTCACGGAAGTCGGACGCGGTGACGGCCCTGTCGTGGCGACGGAACTCCTCGGGGATCCGACCGATCGCATCGGTGAGCGGTTCGGCGTCGACACCGCCCCGCATCGCGAGGGCATTCGTCACCTCGACGCCCGGAACACCCGCCGCCTTGGTGATCGCGCCGGGTCCGACGTTGCCGTCGACACCGCCGCCGTAGCGGTAGTGGCGGACTCGGATGCGTTCGCCGATCTGCCACGGTCGTCCTCGGCGGCCGTCCCCGCAGCGGACGATTCCTGCCTCACGGTCGACGCTGAAGTGGCGATCGTCGACCGACGAGGCGCGGAAGTCCTCCACCTGCACCCACGGCACCCACCGGCCGGCGCCGAGCTCCTCGACATCGAGCTCGACCGTTCCGAGCACATCGGCGTGGACGAGGTTCCGTTCCTGGGTTGCCTCGCCGGTCCCGGTCCCGAGGAACTCGGCCCGTGCCGATATCGCCTGCTCGACACCGACCGAGTTGGTATCGAGCCACTCGATGGGCGCAAGCCCGCCCCCGTCGGGTCGGAACACTCGGAGCCAGGTCACGAGCTGGGCGTCGATCTCGGGATCCTCGACGAGCGGCGGCTGATCGCCGGCACCGATCGCGTCGGGATTGTCCGGCACGTAGACACCGATGTCGCTCAGATCCGACGGCAGCTCCAGGCGCACGACACCGGGCTGGGTCATCCCCGACGTCGTGTCGCCGACCACCGCGACGTTGCGCCACACCGGGTCGGCACTGTCGGGCCTCGGTGGATCGCTGACCGGCGTCGTCGTGCAGATCTGCCACTGCATCGGCGGCGAGGGCGGCTGGAACCCCTCTCCGGGACACGGCGTCTCGGCCCGTTCCTCCATCGTCGGCGCGTCGCTACGGGGGACGACACCGATCGAGAGCAGACCTGCGGCCATCGCGGTGAGATCGACGGCGTCGCTGACCAGCGCGATGTAGATCGTGTCGTCGATCGACTGCCGCGGATCGAGGACGTCACCGCCCGCTTGGGTCGGGTCATGCGCACCGAACGACGTGCGGTAGGAACGCACCGACGCCGTCAACGCGCCGATCGCGTCTCTTGTTCGCGCCAGATACTCGGTCGTGTCGGCGTCCAGGTCCTCGTCGACCGTGGCCCGGATGGCCGCTCGAGCCGAGACCGGCCACACAGTGGTCTCACCGAGCGTCTGGAACGGCACGTCACCCGCGAGGACCCGACTGGACCGATCCACCACGATGCCGTCGGAAGCTCCGGTCTCGAACCGGACCATTCCCGCCGCAGGAACCGCGGACCGCATCGGAACATGGAGCAGGTCGAGGAACGCCATCTTCGTGGCGTCGGGGATCTGATTGAAGCGGAACAGCAGGTTCTCGCCGAGGAAGGCGAAGAGCTCGATCAGCGTGATGCCGGGGTCGCTGGGATGATGATCGGTCCACTCGGGCGCGTACACCGGTATCCGGGCGATGAGCTCGTCGCGCAGCTGGGCATAGGACCGGTCGTCGAGAACGGGCGTTCGCAGCGGCATCGGACTACTGCTCCAGGTAGAAGGGGAAGACGAGGACGCCGTCACTGCCGTCGCGGCGATGCTCGTAGCGGATGGCGAGCTCGACGAGGGCGGGATCGTCGCCCGGACTCGCAGTGACCTCCGTGAGGCTCACACGCGGTTCGAAGGCCTCGAGTGCCCGGCGCACCTCACGTTCGATCCGGGCCCGGGTCGCCACGGTGTTCGGCTCCATGAGGAACTGGCGGAGCCCGCAGCCGTAGGTGGGACGCATGAGCCGCTCGCCGGGCTCGGTGCGCAGGATGACCTCCATGGCCTCGCGGACCTTGGCCGCGCCGCTGCGGAATGACAGCGCGCCACGGGCGGAGTCGGGGTGCATCGGGAAGCCGAGCCCGGTGCCGAGCCGGCGCTGGGTGGCCGTCACGGGTGCACCACCTGATCGCGGGTGACGCTGCTCGTGTACTCGACCGTCGGGGCGAAGTTCGGGGCTCCGCCGGTCGCGGCCGATCCGTACCCCTGGTGCGCCAACAGCTTGACCAGCGGATCGTTGGTGTATCGACTCGTCAGGCCCTGGTTGGGATCAGCAGCCTGCCATTCGGGTGGCACCTCGTCGAAGAACGGGTCGAACGGTCCGCTCCCGACCTTCTCCTGTGAGCCGAAGATCTGCTCCACCTTGGCCTTGAGCAAGGTCTGGTTCACTCCGGCTGCGACGTCGATGTCGATCTCCGCGTCGATCGACAGCTCGCCGAGATCGATATCGGGCAGGAGACCGCCCAGCTCGGCTTCGAGTTGGGCCGACGGCGGGATGCAGAACTTCAACTTCAACATCCAGAACAGCTGGAAGATGAAGACGACGATGGGCAACACGATGTTCAACAAGAACAACGCAACGATCGTGATGAGCGGTATCGAGAAGAAGCAGACCTCGCCGCCGCCCGTCTTGCCCTTCGTGGGGAACGCCCCGAACTTCGCGAACTCCAGCGACGAACCCTCCGGTGCGGTCATCTTCACCGACGGCAGGGCGGTCGAGGCCTCGAGCTGGCCGAAATCGGGCAACTGCACGTCGATGGGGCGCTGCGCGCAGCCGACAGGGTCGTAGAACGACGCGAGATGAAACGGCTCCGAGGAGGCCGACCACAGGAGCGGGCCCGGGCAGTCACCTCGGTCCGGTCGGACGAAGACACGGATCTCGTACTGGTCGAACGCGTTGAACCGCGCTGTCCCGTCGGAGCAGACATCGTCGCTGGCCGTCGGTATCGCCGCGTAGTAGATGGTTCCGTCGAGCGCGGCATGGTCGGGATCGTCGGGCACGGCCGTCAGCAGCCGCATGGGGTGCCACCGCTCGACGAGCTCCTCGGGCTCGTCCTCCAGCGGCACCCATGCGCCGAAGCTGCCGTCACCGCTCGGCACCCACCCTTCCGTCTCGGCTTCGATCCCCTCGCTCGCCGCCCACGCTCGGAGCCGCCGCTTCGCCAGCTCGACTCGTTGGTATGCGCTCGTCGCGGCTCGGGTGGGCTGCAGCAATCGGTCCCGGCTCGACGACCGGAAGGGGTGCAACACCCGCGACCGGTTCTTCGCGCTGTCGAACTCGGCCTGATTCCGCGCGAGTGCGCTGGCGACGCTGACCTCGCGCATAAGCTCGGCCGCCGCCGCCAGCTGCGCGTTCGGGATCGGAGCATGTTTGCGTCGAATGACGAAACCGACCTCGGCAACCTGCTCGGCGTCGACCCGGGGAAACCCCGGATCGACGCAGTGCAGGCCGACCGAGACGATGTAGTGACGCTGGTGGGCGGCCAGGAACAGCTTGCGACGTTCCGAGGAGACGAGCCGTTTCCGGGACAGCGAACGAAGTCGCCCGTTCACCTCGATCTCCGAGCTCGGTATGTCCTCGGTGTCGAAATGAACGTCGACGGACTCGTCGAACTTGACCGAACGTTGCGGATCGGCGAGGAAGTCGCGAACGAAGTCGGTGGAGATGTACTTGTGCATGGCCGGGAGCGCGGCTGCCGCGGCACGTTCGGGCTCCAGGCCGTCGGCGCGTTCCCACCGATACCAGGGGGCGACGATCCGCCAGTCGTGACCGGTCAGCGTGGTCACCAGACGTTCCCTGCGCCGGGCGTGTACGACGGTGAGACGACACCTGACGAGGCGATGAGCGTGTCGCACTTGACGATGCCGTTGAACTGACTGATTGGTGCGTCGACAGTGAGCATGGCCGCGCTCACGTCCACCGTCGACGCGGCTTCGATCGTGATGCCGCCGGCGGCCGTCAGCTCTATCTTGGCTCCCGTCGGCGCCTCGATGGTGATGCTCTGACCCGCGTCGTCCATGATCAGCTTGTGGACCGACCCCTCGGCGTCGCCGGCAGCCGAGAGACGAACGGCGACCGAGCCGTCGGTGTCGTCGAATTCGAGCCGGCTCCCCGACCGTGTCTGGATGATGCGCTTGTTGTTGACATCCTCGAACGGCAACGGCTCGGCGGCGTTGCCGTTCCAGACGGCGCCGACGACGTAGGGATGATCGAGGTGGCCGGCGAGGAAACCGATGACGACGGTCGAGTCGACCTCGGGCAGCATCTGGAATCCCTGCTCGGCGTCGGCGTAGGGCGTGATGACGACTGCCCACGCGCGCGGTGGTTCATCGTCGTCGGTGGCGAGCCAGTCGAGGGCCACCTCGATGCGCCGGCGATCCTCCGGGTCGCCCTCGAGCGCGGTGACCGTTGCCGGGTAGAGCCCGTGGTACAGGCGGCCGAGGCCGGACGTGGAGTGGTGGTCGGGCGGGAGGCTCATTCGGCCACCGATGCCCGTTCGGCCCGGAACATCGTCCGGTAGCCCGTGACCAGGTCGTAGCTGTGGTGGGCGTATGCGACGCGGTAGCCCTCACCGTCGAAGGGCCGGCCGACGCGATGCAGCGCCAGCTTGGCTCCCGGCACCAGGTCGGGCGTTCCCGAAGTGGTGCCGTCGATGGTGACGAAGCCGCGGGCCCGACGCCGCATCTCGGCATCCGCGTAGGCCTGGGCGGCCTCGCCGGAGAGCACGTCGCGGCGAGCGCGGCTGAGCCCGGGTTCGCCGAAGACATCGCTCACCACGTCGGGTCCGGTCCGGCCGCCGGCCACCTCGGCCTCGATCAGATCCGAGCCTGCTGTCTCGGCGATGGCCTCGACGCTGCCATCGTCCCAGCCCCGGAACTCGACCTCGGCTCGCTGATGAGCGAGATCGACCCGGGCTTGCACCTTGATGAGCTGGTTCCCTTGCACCAACTCGAGCTCGGCGCCGTCGCGCTGCTCGCGGTCGCTGAAGTGGACGACGTCGTCGGAGTCGACCCACACCTCTGCGTTCAGTCGAAGGGCGCGATTCCGTACGAAGCTCAGATCGGACTCCTCCCACTGCTGAACGAGTGGATAGGTCGGGCCCTCGGCGTCGGCTGCGTCGCTCAGGCCATGATCGGATGCGATCTCGGCCACCATCTGCGAGTCGGTCATGTCGGTGTAGGTCGCCGTTCGCTCCCGCATGCGGAGCTGCATGAGGGCGTCCTCGGCGAACACCGAGACATAGGGGATCTGGCCCTCCTCGAACGACGCCTCGATGGCCGAGATCGTGCCGGTGAATACCTGACGCTCGCCGCCGGGTGGACCGATGATGACCTCGAGCGCACTCCCGATGTCGAGAACCTCACCGTCGAGGTATGAGATCTGCTCGGCCGACCCGTCGCTGTCGGGCGCAACTCCGTGGAAGTGAGCGACGAGGCAACGCAGCCCGAGACACCCCTCACGCACATCGAGGCGCAGCAGGTCCCGGCCGAGCTGACCCTCGGTCTGTGAGCCGATGTTGATCACCGGGGCGTGCGACGCGTACGGGTGAACCTCGGTGTCAGTCATCGCCGCCTCCGGTGGAGGTCCGGCACCGATCACGGGCGAGCCGTTCGATGAGCGCTTCGATTCGGGCGCGCTCGGCCCACACCGATTCTTCGTCGGTCGCAGCCTCGGCCGCGGATGTCCGGCCGTTGGCGCTGACCTCGGAGACGACCTCACCGATGTGAACCGTCATGACCGGTACGCCTGACGGCCACGCGGATCACAGCGGTGACACCCGCAGCTCGGCGTGCGACGGTGTTGCTCGCGATCGGCTGCGTCGCGGGTGGGCGACGGTGACAGCGACTCCCATGGGGCACTCCGCCGATCGTGGCCGACCGGAACGAGGTCGCCCCGGGCCGTCGCGCCGACGACGACGTACCCGCCGTCGCCCGAGCGACCATCGGGGGCGGTGACCCGGTCGCGAAGCGGCACGCCCCGGCCGTACGTCGTTGCCCGCTTGTCGGCGCGAGGTGGCAGCGGAGCGGCTGGGCCTGATCCGGACGCTCCGGTGCGCGCGCTCGGTGTCGTCGCGACCGGGGAGCGAGCCGCGCCCGACGGGGCTGGCGTCGTCGCCGAGCCACCACCTCCTGTCGCCATGCCGAAGCTCTCCCGCGTGCTGTCGGCCGCGACCTGGGCGTCGGTCGATGCGGCCGTCTCGGCCGCTGCGGTCACGCCGCCCGCAGCGGCAAGCGCAAAGCCGGCATCGAGGTCGGCGTCCGCGCCACCCGACACGTCGGCGGCGAGCCCGAGGGCGGCATCGACCGACACGTCGAGCCCGGCCTGGAAGCCGGCCGACACGCCGACTCCAACGCCGACGGTCAGCGACGACGAGAAGTCGACCGCGACGCCCGCTTGGAGCTCCACGCCGTCGGAGACCGAGGAGAGTGCATCACCGAGCGCCCGCCACGCCTCGGGAGCCAGGCCATTCCGGGCGAGGAAGTCGGCCGGAGTCTCACCGTCGAGGGCCTCGGCCGCCTGGTCGGCCGGTCCCCCGCCGCCGGTGCCGGGACCGTTGCCCTTCTTCTTGTCCTTCTCCCCCGATGCCGGTG
>JAOTZB010000157.1 GCA_029861625.1 Acidimicrobiia bacterium | reverse complement strand
ATTCGGCGGGGGCGGTGGCGAAGTCGTTGCGGATGAAGACTTCGTTGCCTCTGCGTACGGCGAAGGTGTCGGTGCCGTTGGCGTCCCAGTCGCCGACCAAGACGTGGTCGGCGGCTTTGCCGTAGCCGAAGACTTCGTCGGCGTTGCCGCTGGTGACGCTGTTGCGGGCGAAGAAGACGTTGCCTCGGCGTACGGCGAAGGTGTCGGTGCCGTTGTTGTCCCAGTCGCCGACGAAGACTTCGTCGCCGGCTTTGCCGTAGCCGATGACGATGTCGGCTGGGCCGGCGGTGACGGTGTTCTTGACGAAGAACTCGTTGCCTCTGCGTACGGCGAAGGTGTCGGTGCCGTTTCCGTCCCAGTCGCCGACGAAGACTTCGTCGCCGGGTTGGCCGTAGCCGATGGTGGTGGTGGCGGCGGTGGCGATGCCGTCGAGGTTCATGATGTCGAAGGCGTTGGTGTTCTGGGCTCGTTTGGCGAGGTCGTCGATGCCGTTTCCGTCGAAGTCGCCGACGTAGAACTGGTCGCCGGCGCCTTTGCCGAAGATGGTTTCGGCGGTGGCGACTCCTGATTGCAACACGTTGGTGAAGAACCATTTGGATTGGAGGCCGTCGGTGGTGATGGCGACGTCGATGGTGGCGCAGTCGATGGAGAGGCTGTCGCAGATCTGGAGCTCGAATTGGTCGAGTCCGTCACGGTCCGGGCCCGGGGTGTAGACCAGCTCTTGGCCGGTCAGCTCCGCGGTCCCGTTCGACGGCGCCGTCTTCACCGCCAACGTCGAAACATCGGCGAGTGCGAACAGATCTTCCATGTCGACCAACACATCGGGCACAGTCACCGCGGTGAGCGCATCGGTGCTCGCCTCGATCTTCGGCACAGATGGAAGGCGCAGCTCGAGTGCACCGATCTCACAATTCGCACCCTGCGGGCGGGACGTGCCCAGCCCGTCGTTGCTCACCGAGCAATCAGCAGGCGGAACTGCATTGTGGAGTGGGCTGCCGACGTTGGGGATGACGACACCGGCGAACTGGACATCGGGGTCGACCGCCAGCGACTCGGTGTCGGTCGAGCCACCCAGCCCACACGACAGATCCGTCGCGAAGTTGTAGCCACCCGACGTCGTCGAGCCCACCACGTTGCACGCCAGCGCAGGACCCTGCGACAGACCCAGCAGCGAACCCTTCGACCTGAAGTTCCCGCCGACGGCGATGTCGGGTGCTCCGACGGTGGTGGTGGTGTTGTGGGCAACCGTCGAGAAGTCGATGACGACGTCACCGACGCCGACGATGGCAGCCGCGAGCGGCGAGGTGTTGACGCTCGCCGTGACATTGGTCATCTGAACCATGCCGGCTGCGGTGATGCCACCTCCGAAGACGCCCGCATGGTTCCCGATGACGTAGCTGTCCTCGAGAACGGCGTCGCCGAGGGTCAAGATGGCGCCGCCGGTACCGGCGGCCGAACTCGACACGAACAACGAGCGCTGCGCCACGACCGACCCTGTTGCTGCGACCCCGCCTCCGTGTCCGAGTGGTGCATCGCCATCGGCGATGACCAGACCGTCCAGCGTGAGCTGGCCCGCGGAGAGCGTATGGATGACCCGCTCCTGGCAGTTCGTCACGACAATGGCGATGTCGGTGATGCCCGCGAGGGTCGTGAGCCCGACACCACCGGTGATCGTGAGGGCGTTGGCCTCGGTGTGATCGAGGTCGCCGTCGACGTTCAGGTCCTCCTCGGCCGGATCAGGGCCGCAGTTCGTGAGCTGGTACTGCACACCGGGCGTGAGCTCGATGATCGAGTCGACGCCATCGGCGTTCGCCGCGTCGACAGCCTCGCGCAGTGACAGCACCGCGTCGGCGCCGTTCACGATGTCGAGATCGGTCGTCACGACATGGGTCGTCACCGCGGCCGCGCCGAGCTCGCCGGCGGGTGCCGGCGGCTGGATCGGCCATGCGACGCCGAGGTCGGCGGCGAGTTGTTGGGCCATGGCCTGGTGGTCGACGGGCGCCGGCTGGACGTCGGCGCTCGCGACCGGCGCAACCTGTGCCCAATCGGTCTCGGCCCACGCCGCGAGCTGATCGGTGACCGTGTCGATGTCACCGGCTCCCGCGGGCGCAGCTGTGAGCAGCGTCGCCAGCACGGCGACGATGACCAGTCCCTTGCGAATCAGAGCTTGCATGATGTCCTCCTGAGACGTTTCTGCTCTGGAGGACGCGCTGACACCCAGATCCGTACACCCCAGACCCGATTTTCTTTCGCGACGCGGCACCGAGCGGTCGGCGTGCGATGTCGCGGGCCGGCCGGACTAGCCTGGTGACGACGATGCAGCGAACCCCAGTCAAGATCACCGTGCCGGGCAATGACCTGATGCCGACATTGCTGGGACAGCGCGACGAACACCTGCGCCTCGTCGAGGACTCCTTCCCGAGCACGTCGGTTCACGTGCGCGGCAACGAGATCTCCATCGACGGTCCCGATGCCGAACCGGTGGCCGAGCTGTTCCGCGAGATGGTGGTCCTGGTGCAACACGGACACCGGCTCGATCCCGTGGCGATCACGCAGAGCATCTCGATGCTCACCGACGACGAGAAGCCGAGCGAAGTTCTCAACAGCGAGGTGTTCCGCAACGCTCGGGGGAGCATCCGCCCCAAGTCGGCCGGCCAGAAGCGCTACGTCGACGCCATCCGCAACAACATCATCACCTTTGGCATCGGACCGGCCGGCACGGGCAAGAGCTGGCTGGCCGTCGCCATGGCGGCCCAGGCCCTCCAGGCCAAGGAAGTCGACCGGATCCTGCTCACCCGGCCGGCGGTCGAGGCCGGCGAGCGTCTCGGCTTCCTGCCCGGCGACCTCATGGCCAAGGTCGACCCGTACCTGCGCCCGCTGTACGACGCCCTCCAGGACATGATCGACGCCGAAGGTGTGCAACGGCTGCTCGATCGGGGGTCGGTCGAGGTCGCGCCGCTCGCCTTCATGCGGGGCCGCACGCTCAACAACAGCTTCATCATCCTCGACGAGGCCCAGAACACCACACCCGAGCAGATGAAGATGTTCCTGACCCGCATCGGCTTCGGCTCGCGGGCCGTCGTCACCGGCGACATCACCCAGGTCGACGTCCGCGACGGCCGCAGCGGCCTCCTCGATCTCGAACCGATCCTCGGCCCGATCGACGGCCTCGAGTTCGTCCGGCTCGGGAGCGGCGACGTCGTTCGACACCGCATCGTGCAGGACATCGTCGACGCGTACGGCCGGGTGGGTGACGCCACGTGAGTCCCGATGCCGTTCACGTCGTGAACGGCATCACCGTCGAGGCGATCGACAACCAGGCCGACGAGGTCGTCCAGCTCGATCGTTGGGCGGCGCTGGCGGCAGCGGCGCTCGACACCGAGGGGGTGACCGCGCCGGCCGAGTGCAATCTCTTGTTCGTCGACGCCGACACGATCGCGGCTTTGAAGGCCGAACATCTCGGCGGCGATGGGCCCACCGACGTTCTGGCGTTTCCGATCGACGACGCCGGACCGGTCGACACCGACATGCCTCGTCTGGTCGGCGACATCGTGATCTGCCCGTCGGTCGCGCGCCGAAACCGCGAGGGTCGGGCCCTCGACGACGAGCTCGCATTGCTCGTGGTGCACGGCGTACTGCACCTCCTCGGCCACGACCATGCCGAACCCGACGAGACCCATCGGATGAAGGAACGCGAGCAGGTGTTGCTCGGCACCTTCCACCGCCCATGAACCGCCACCGGTCATCGCTGCACGCACCGGACGGGCGCTGATGTCGGCACTCGAACTGGTTGCGATCATCGGCGTCGTCTTCCTCGTCGCGCTCGCCGCGCTGCTGGCCGCGGCCGAGACCGCCCTCACGCGGATGAGCTCGGCCCGCGCCGAGGCACTGGAGGAGGAAGGCCGCCGCGGTGCGGTCACGCTCGTCCGGCTGGTCGACGACCGCGAACGCGTGATCAACCCGGTGCTGTTCGTCTTGCTCGCGTGTCACCTCGCGACGGCGACGATCGTCGCCGTCGGCGCGAGCTCGCGCTGGGGGTGGGGCGGAGCGGTCGCAGCGTTCGCCATCACTCTGGTCGTGATCTACGTGGTCGCCGAGGCCATCCCGAAGACGCTCGCGCTGGCCGACCCCGATCGGGCCGCGCTCCGGCTCGCGCCGCTCGTCAGGGTGCTCGCCGCGCTGGCGCCGCTGCGCTGGGTCACCACGGGGCTGCTCGCGCTGGCCCGCCCGGTGCGACCCGACGAGGCCGACGTCCCGGCCGATGTCACCGAAGAGGAGCTGCTGGCCGTGGCCGGTGAGGCCGCAGCAGCAGCATCGATCGAGGTCGAGGAGCAGGTGCTCATCGAGTCGATCATCACGTTCGGCGACACGGTTGTGCGTGAGGTCATGGTCCCGCGGCCCGACATGGTCACGGTCGACTGCGGCTTCCGCATAGCGGATGCGCTCGAGGTCGTCATCCTCAACGGGTTCAGTCGAGTGCCCGTGACCAACGAGAGCATCGACGACGTCGTCGGTGTGGTGCATGCGAAGGACCTGATGCGGGCGCAGCGCGACGGGAGCGAGGATCTGAAGGTCGAGACCATCATGCGGCGACCGCGCTTCGTGCCCGAGACGAAGCGCATCGCCGAGCTGATGCGCGAGATGCAGGCCGACAAGTTCCACCTGGCTATCGTCATCGACGAGTACGGCGGCACGGCCGGGCTCGCGTCGCTCGAAGATCTCATCGAGGAGGTCGTCGGCGAGATCGTCGACGAGTTCGACATCGAGAAGCCGATGATCGAGACGCTTCCGTCGGGTCGGCTCCGCGTCAACGGACGGGTACCGATCAGCGAGCTGGAGACCGAGCTCGGTGTCGAGTTCCCCGACGGCGACTGGGACACCGTCGGCGGATTGATCTTCAACTCGCTCGGGCATCTTCCCGGCGTCGGCGAGACGCTCGAGACGGCGTCGCATCGGCTGCTCGTCGAACGGCTGCAGGGGCGGCGCATCGCCAGGGTGCTGATCGAGCCGGTCGCCGACGATCGGGCGGTCGCCGACATGGCCGTGATCGAGGAACGATGACCGACGACTCTGTCCTGGACGCGACCGGGCTGGGCGACGACACGCCACCGGGGTTCCGTTCGGGTTTCGTGAGCTTCGTGGGCCGGCCGAATGCGGGGAAGTCGACGTTGCTCAACTGCATTCTCGGCACGAAGGTCTCGATCGTCTCCGACAAGCCTCAGACCACCCGGAATCAGATACGCGGTGTGCTCAACCGACCAGACGCCCAGGTGGTGTTCGTCGACACCCCAGGCATCCACAAGCCACGATCGCCGTTCAGCGAGACCCTCAACGAGGCGGCCACGGCGGCGACGACCTCGGTCGACGTGGTCTGTCTGGTCGTCGACGCCACGGCCAACTTCGGTCGCGGCGACCAGTTCATCGCCGACGGGCTCGACCAGCACGCCGTGGTGGTCGTCACCAAGTCCGACAAGGCCTCGTGCGAGAAGATGATCGACCAGCTCGCTCGGGTCAGTGACCTCGACTTCTCCGAGTACTACCCGGTGTCGGGGCTCACGGGCGACGGGGTGAGCGAACTGGTCGATGGCCTCGTTGCCCGGCTTCCCGAGGGTCCCCGCTACTACCCGCTCGACACCGTGACGGACCAGCCCGACGCGTTCTGGGTCGCCGAGCTGGTGCGCGAGCAGCTGCTCGCAGTCGCCCGTGAGGAGCTGCCGCACTCGATCGCGGCTCGGGTCACCGAGTGGGAGTGGCCGTACATCCGCGTGCAGATCCTGGTCGAGCGCGAGTCGCAAAAGGGCATCGTCATCGGCAAGAAGGGCGCGGTGCTCAAAGAGGTCGGCACCCGCGTGCGGGAACAACTTCCCGAGGGTGCGTTCCTCGAACTGCACGTGAAGGTCGACAAGACCTGGCAGACCCGCCCCAGCTCGGTCTCCCGCCTCGGCTACGGCTCGAACCCCGACATCGAGTAACCACCCCGCTAATACACGAAATTGCGGGGGTAGGGGCTGCCAAGCGCGCGCCAGCCCCGCAATTTGGGCGGGACCGGCTCGGAGATGCACGAAATTGCGGGGGTGGGGGCTGCCAAGCGCGCGCCAGCCCCGCAATTTGGGCGGGACCGGCTCGGGTCAGTCGGTGTCGCGGAGGGTGCGGAGGAAGGTTTCGACCTCGTCGCGGTGCCTGGTCCGGCGGAATGGCGGCAAGGCGTTGATGAGCTCCCACCGGTACGACTTCGATGTCGCGAGGCGCGAATCGAGGACCGCGACGACACCCTTGTCGTCGCGGCGCCGAATGAGACGGCCGGCGCCCTGAGCGAGCAGGGTGGCCGCACGGGGGAGGTCGACCTCGCCGAATGCCCGGGGCCCGGCCCGCTCGCGGCGGGCCTGGAGCAGAGGCTCGTCGGGGCGGGGGAACGGGATGCGATCGATGATGACCAGCGACAGCGAGGCGCCCGGGATGTCGACGCCCTGCCAGAAGCTCATGGTCGCGAGCAGCGATGTCTCGGGTTCCGCGCTGAACTTCTCGATGAGGGCCGGCTTGGGCATGTCGGACTGAGTCAGGACCGGCCATGGCATCCGAGGTTGGAGGTGCTCGGCGACCGCACGCATGGCTCGCCAGCTGGTGAACAGCGCGAGCGTGCGGCCGCCGGCTGCGAGCATGAGCCGCTCGACCTCCTCGGCCACGGCCTGCGGATAGTCCTCGGACTTGGGCGACGGAAGATCGGCCGCGCAGTAGAGCAGTCCGTTCGCCTCGAAATCGAACGGACTGCCCACATCGAGCTCGCGGTACCCGCCGACCGGGAGCCCGAGTCGGTCAGCCACGTTCTTGGGCACGGTCGCCGACGTGAGAACGGCGGTGCACTCGGGCCACAGGCTCGCACCCAACAGCCCGCCGACGTCGATGGGCGCAACCCGCAGCTGGGGGGCATGGCCGCCCGAGACCCAGGCCACGTGGCTGTCGGGGAGCTCGAGGGCCTGGTCGAGCTCGTCGACGAGTGCCGTCGCGGCCTGCATGGCCCGGGTGGCCTTCGCCCTCGACTCCTCCGGGGCGTCCTTCGGGACGGCCCGCAGCGCCGTGAGCGCGGCGCCGGCCCGATCGCGGCCGAGCAACATGACGTTCGCCAGCTCGCCCGTCTCGGCCGGCACGAGCCGTTCATCGACCAGGCCGTCGAGGACCGCTGCCACCGAGTCGCCGGTGCTGTGGAGATCGGCAACGAGCTGCGGGTCGGCCACGACCGACTGCACCAGGTTGGCAAGCGCATTGAACTGGCCGGCACCGATCGACAGCCCTGCCGTGTTGGAGATGACCTCTTCCAGTTGATGGACCTCGTCGATGACGACGACCTCGTGTTCGGGGAGGATCGTGCCTCCCGACGCGACATGCAGCCCGTAGAGATGAGTGTTCACCACGATGATGTCGGCCGACGCCGCTCTCGCTCGGGCCGCCTCGGCGAAACACGTGCCGCCCTGTGGGCACCGACTGGCCCCCGGGCACTCGCGTGGTCCGACGCTCACCGCCTCCCACGCCTTGGCCGACGGTTCCTCGATGAGCTCGGCCCGGTCGCCGATGGTCGTGGTCTCCGCCCACGCCTGGAGGATCTCGATCTCCTTGGCGACCGATTCGCGAACCTCCTCGAGCTCGAGCTGTGTGTCGGCCTCGAGCTCGGCGAGCCGCTGGCGGCAGATGTAGTTCGAGCGGCCCTTCAGAACCGCGAAGTCGACGGGATGGTCGAGCGACGCGGCGAGGTGGGGGAGATCCTTGCCCGCAAGCTGGTCCTGGAGCGCCTTCGTCGCCGTCGCGACCACGGCGGTTCTGCCGGCCAGGGCGATGGGCACCAGATAGGCCAGCGACTTGCCCGTGCCGGTACCGGCGTGGACGACGAGGTGGGTGTCGGTGTCGAGCGCCTCGGCGACGGCTTCGCACATCTGGGCCTGCCCGACGCGCTGCTCGCCGCCAGTCGGCAGGGCATCGGTGACCTGTTCGAGCGCGGCCAGCGAGGCCCCTGGGTCGGTCATCGAGGTCTCGACGGAGTCAGCCGATGACGCCGGCCGCGGCAAGTACGGTCACGACGACAAGTGTGACGATGACGAGGCCATAGACCAACCGCCACGCCGACCAGACTCGAATTGGCTTCTTGCCGTGAACGTAACGAAGGGTCGCCACCCACGGCGTCGGTTCTCCGCTGATGCGGCAATGGTATGCAGCCGCGATCACCGACTGGGGGACCACCGGAGCGGTAGCGTGCGGGGGTGAGTCCCGACCATCTCGACCTCACCCGGATCCCCACCCACATCGCCTGTGTGATGGACGGCAACGGGCGATGGGCCCAGCAACGGGGGCTGAAGCGCACCGAGGGTCATGCCCAGGGCGAACACGCGCTCTTCGACACGATCGAAGGGGCACGCGAGCTCGGTATCGGCTGGTTCACGGTGTTCGCGTTCTCGACCGAGAACTGGCAACGTCCCGCCGACGAGGTGCGCTTCCTGATCAACTTCAGCCGGACCATCCTCGACAAGCGTCGCGATCAGCTCCACGAGCGCAATGTGAGGATCCGGTTCATCGGCCGCCGCGACTGGCGGGTGCCGAAGAGTTTGTTGCGCCGCATGGAGGTGGCCGAGGACCTCACAGCGGCCAACACCGGTCTCACGTTCACGGTGGCGTTCAAT
>JAOTZB010000461.1 GCA_029861625.1 Acidimicrobiia bacterium | reverse complement strand
CGCTGCCGACCCTCGCCCGCGTACCGGCGCGGACCGTGACGGTGGGCAGGCGCCCACCGAGAGCGTCGCGATCGACGATCTGGGCGACGACCCCGACGCGGGCGAAGACGCCGTCGATCCGGGGCACGAGGAGCAGCCGGCCGTCGCTGGCGGCGTTGACGACCTCAGCCGCCTCGTTGGACTGGATGGACACGGTGACAACCATCTCCGGGAGGACGACACCGTCCGGAAGTGGCAGAACGGGCAGGGTTTCGAGCGACGTGGTGGTCATGTGGGCACACCTCTGTTCAGAACTGGGTGGCACTGCATCGTCTGACACCGCAGCATTGGTACCGCGGTATTGACACTGCAGTGATTACCTGATTACGTGTAATTCTATCAAGCGTGGACGCAACCTTGGTAGCGGGTCCCCTATTCCGGCTTCCGCCCCGGTTCTCCCACGCACTCTCCACCCACCCCTCTGAGCAGGAGTTACGTGCCGTGCGAAAGCAGCGCCCGATCCCCAACGCCGAAGAAGCACCCGCCTGGTTCGCCGGTCGCATCCCAGGCGATTGGTTCGACGGCCCGGTGACCGTCGAGTTCGACAAGGACGAGATCCTCGTCGTCGGGCCGTTGTCGCCGCCCGATTCGGTGCCCGAAGGAGAAGACGCCGAACGGGTGGCGGCAACCGCTCGCATCTCCGGATTCCGCGAGGACACCCGGCAGTACCGCATGCGTATCGCCGATGAGGCTCAGTCCCGCTGGCTTCGGCACGTCTCGTGGGGCGCCACGTGCGGCGACGTCCGCGCCGTCTTCACCCACGCGTCCGTGCCGGTCATGACCCGCCTCAAGTTCGAGCAGCGTCAGGTGCTCGACACGCTCATGGAGTCCGGTGTTGCCGGGAGCCGGTCCGAGGCTCTCGCCTGGTGCGTCCACCAGGTCGCCGAGCACCAGAGCGACTGGATCGATCGTCTCCGGGAAGCGATGACCGAGGTCGAGCGGATCAGGGCGGAGGGTCCCGAGTAACGCTCCAGGGTCGACCCGATCCGATCAGAGCGTCTCGACGAGTCGAACACCGCCGGTAGGTCGTCGCGGGGTCACCGCTCCGGTACCGGAGGTGCTTCGTGGTTGCCGGGGTCAGGGCCGACGAGGTCACTCTCCAGCCAGGCTTCGTAGCGGTCCGGATCGATCCATGCTCCCGTACGGCGAGCAAAGGCCTCGGCGGCCGGAGCCATGAGGTCGAGCCGACCGCCGCGCGCCTCGGTCGAGGAGATCCCATGGGTCGACACGCCCAGGTCGAGCCGGAGATGACCGGGAACCTGGAGCGGTTCCCGGGGGGCCACGATCGCCTGGGGCAGCCGCGCCAGCGTCGCGCTTCGGTGGGCCTCGTCGCGATACCACCCGAGCTCGTGGATCTGGTGCCACTTGTCGGCCCCCATGATCACCGCGTCGTAGCCCTCGGCGATGTCGGCCAGGAGCAAGCGGTCGGTGACCGCGGACTCCAGCCACTCGTGACGGTCGGCGACGGCTTCGAGCACCTCGACCCGATGCCGGAACAGGGGCCGTTCCACCTCGCCTTTGCCGAGGACTCGTCGACTGTGCACGAGAACGATCCGATCGAGGTTCCATTGCTCGCGAGCGGCGGCGGCGATGGCAAGGTGAGCCGTCGTCGGCGGATTGAACGAGCCGGGGTAGACCCCGCGCAGCAGCACACCGAAGAGCATGCCACGGGCGATGGGCATCATTGCCAGCCTCGACCTGGGCCGGCCTCGACCGGTCCTACCCTTACGCCCCGATGGCCGCACGCTCCCAGCTCGCAGACGCAGGCGTGCCGGCTGCCGACGAGATCGGGTTGTTGACGACCGCCGAGTTCGTCGCCGAGCTCCATGACCGCCTGGCGCTGGCCACCGAGCGCATCGCCATCCAGCTCATGACCTTCGACGGCGACCCATCGGGTCTGGCCATCGCAACCAGGCTGATCGCAGCAGCCAAGCGCGGGGTGTCCGTTTGCCTGTTGATCGACAGCTTCGCGATGCGATTCGTGAGCGACACCCCGGTCGGCAGCTCGAAGGTGCGGGCCGAGTTCGACTCCACGCTCGACATGTTCGAACGGCTACGGGCCGGCGGCGTGGAGGTCAGGTTCACCAACGGGAACGGCCCTGGCAACGTGTTCGCCCTCGCCCGCAACCACAAGAAGTTGTACGTGATCGACGATGTCGCCTACGTGGGAGGCGTCAACGTGAGCGATCACAATTTTCGTTGGCACGACTTCATGGTGCGGGTGACGGGAACGGACCTGTTGCGCTTGCTACGAGACGATTTCGACGACACGCTGGCCGGCCA
>JAOTZB010000460.1 GCA_029861625.1 Acidimicrobiia bacterium | reverse complement strand
CCCGACCCGAAGCTGGCGATCTACCGGATCGCCCAGGAAGCCGTGGGCAATGCACTCCGACACGCCGACGCGAGCTCGATCCGCGTCCTCGTCGAGGTCGACGACAACGTCGTCCTCGTCGAGGTCGAGGACGACGGCCTCGGCTTCGAACCCGAGACGGGCGGGCGTGGATACGGCCTGAGCAACATGACCGAGCGAGCGGCGCAGATCAGCGCCGAGCTCGACGTGAGCAGCATTCCCGGAGACGGCACGACGGTGTCGCTGCGGTGGCGGTATGGGACGGAGGCGGATCCGATCGAGGTCGGCGTTCCAGCCGAAGCCGGTCTCCCGGCGGCGACCGCCGACGGACGACCGTAGCCCCGCGAGAGATACGCATTCTTCGCCCGGGTTTCCCCCGGGTGAACGATGGCCGCCGATGGTGAGGGTTGCACCAAGTCCTGGTACGTTCGCTCACGATGAGGGGACAGCGAGCGCGTGACCGGGGAATCGGGCGCCCGGGATCCTGCCCACAGGCGTGAGCCCACGATGACCGCCATTCGGGTGCTGCTCGTCGACGACCATGCAGTGGTCACCGACGGACTGCGCTCGTTGCTCTCCCTCTTCGACGACATCGACGTCGTGGGCGCGGCTCAGACCGGTGCGGCGGCCATCGCCTTGTGTGCTTCGGTCCAACCCGACGTCGTGCTGATGGATCTCTCCATGCCCGATATGGATGGTGCGGAGACGACCAGTCGCATCCTGACCAACAACCTCGGGGTCCGGGTCATCGCCTTGACCGGCTATCTGGACGAAGGTCTGGTCCGCGCCGTCATCGACGCCGGGGCGAGCGGGTATCTGCTGAAGACCGTGAGCGGCGACGATATCGTCGAGGCCATTCGGGGGGTGGTGAAGGGTCGAGCCACGATGAGCCTCGAAGCCCTGACCCACGCCACCCGGCCGGAACCGAGTCCGGAGACCGACTATCAGCCATCACTCACCGACCGAGAGATGGCGGTCCTCCAACGGGTGGCCGAGGGCGAGACGAACAAGGAGATCGCCCGCCACCTGTCGGTGAGCCCGGGAACCGTCCGGGTCCACGTCAGCAACATCCTGGCCAAGTTCGGCGTCGAGAACCGCACCGCTGCGGTCCGCTACGCCCTCCGCCACGACCTGCTGACCGACCAGGTCGACTAGCGCTGTCGATGACGCAGCAGCTGTCGGCGTCGTAGATGACGACCGACCAGAACAACGCGGCTGGGACAGGACCGTTGATGCGGATCTCGTAGCTGTCACCGCCGTGGATTCGCCGGCTGTCTTCGTCTTCGAACTTGCCGAGGTAGGCCTGAGCCTTGGCGGCCACCCGCTCGAGTGCGACCTTTCGAGGATCGCAGCGCGTATGGGCTCGCGCCTCCCCCGAACTAGGTGAGGCCACCGCGGCGCCCCTCGCTCTCCAGGTGCCTCACCGAGGCTCGGCTTCTCCCAGGTCGAACAGCTGCTGCCGGTAGCTGACGTTGGCAGGGTTTTCGGGGTCGGCCGTCTTGCCGGGAAGGAGCCGGCCGAACAGGCCCAACCCGGCCGTCAACAGGTAGGCGGTAACGACTGCGACGCCTGCCGGGGCTGCAGAAATGGGACCGACGCCAACGGTCAGGGCCGCCAGGAGCGCCATCGAGAATGGGGCCTTGATCGACGCTCCCGGGACTGCGACCAACAGGCACGACAGCGAGAACGCGATCGGCAAGTCGGGCACGATGACGTGGGCGGCAACACCCGCTGCTCCACCGACGAAGAGCGTCGGCATCACGGGCCCGCCGATGAAGCCGGTGGCGAGGCTGACCGCCATCGCCACGATCTTGGCCAGCACGACGCCAACGATCAGCCATCCGCCGAGCTCGGTGCTCTGGTCGATCATCTCCGGGAGCTGCTGCTTTCCCGAGCCCAGGGTCAGCGGGAAGCAGACGGCGATCAGGCCGATCGCGAGCCCACCGACGGCGCCACGCACGATCGTGTTGGGGATCCGCGCAAACCAGCCCCGCAGGACGAAGACCGTCGCCCCCAGCAGGCGGGAGAGGAATGCGGCGACCACGCCGAGCAGTACGGCGACGGCGAAGTGCCAGTACTCGACCTCGTAGGTCGGCACGGCGAAGACGTCGAGGAACGTCGCTCCGACGAAGGTGAACACGACGAAGAAGCCGAACAGCGATGCCACCAGGCCCGGCACGAGGACTCGGAAGTGCCGGTCGCCGCCCTCGGGCTCCTTCAGCTCCGTGAGCAACAGCGTCGCCAGGAACGGTGATGTAAGGAGGCCACCGATCGCGCCGTTCATTCCCGTCAGTGTGTTGATCCG
>JAOTZB010000156.1 GCA_029861625.1 Acidimicrobiia bacterium | reverse complement strand
CCCGCTTGCGGTTCGGTGCAGTCTCGTCGGTTCTGGAGGTGGGCATGCCAACCACTGTACCAAACAATCATTTAAAACAAACGTTGACAATGGTGGAACGGCGTGATTGTGTGGTGATCAGTTATTAAACGAATGTTTCAAACATTGGTTGTAGAAGGGAAGATGATGGTCCGGGACGGCGTCGATCGGTGCGATGGCACCACCAGGTACAACGACGAGGAGTCGACGCGACGCACGACGCCGGTCTGGGCTCGCCGCCGGCTCGACCGGGCAATTCCGGACCTCGACCTGCCCAGCCTGGCCGAGCTCGGTCGAGATGACCTGCTGGCCCGGCACCGCCGGCTCGCAGTGCTGTTCGTGGCGCGAATCATCCTCGCACTGGCTGGGTTCGCAGCGTGTCTGGCGCGTGGTTGGTGGGTCGGCCTCGCTCCCGCCACGTGGGTCATCTACGGGGGATCCCTCACCGCGGTGCACCACCTCATCCACGGGCGTCTGGGTCTGTCGCCTCGCACTCGCGAGTGGCTGCTCACCGCCCTGGCCGCGGTGGTGACCGAGAGCGGGCACGCGCTCGAATCGACACATCTCCTGCACCACGAGACCGATGCCGACGCTCCAGACCCCGAGGGCTACATCGAGCACGTGCCGTGGCGTCGCATGCCGATCGAAGCCGTGCGGTTCCGCTACCGGTTGATGGGATGGGGTCTCCGTCACGGTGGCCACCGCCGTCGTATCCGCCTCGAGATCGCATGGCACGCACTCGTGCACATCGCCGCGATCGCCGTGTCCCCGCTCACCTGGTGGCCGCTGGCCTACGTGGCCGCGATCGCCGTCGCGTCGGCCGGATTCGCCGTCATGGCGGGCAAGGGGCCCCAGACGAACTATGGCCGCGAGGTCACGACACCGCTCGTGATCGTCCGGGCCCGCTTCAGCCGCCTCGCGTTCTTCAGCCACGACCGCCACCTCGAGCATCACGCCTACCCTCAGGTCCCCCTGCCGCGGCTGCGCCGACTCGACGGAGCCATCGCCCCTGCCCTCGAGCGGGCCGAGCTGGTCGAGGTGCGGTTGCCGTGAACACCCTCTTCGACAGTCGCTTCGGAATCGCCGATGGTGCCGGAACGTTTCGGACGACGACGAGTGGCATCGTCGGGCGGGCACTCGCTCGCCGCGTCGGCCTTTCGAGCGACGTCGAGACCGCAGCGCGGCTCGAGGTGGTACCGGAGGAGGACGGCGACCGCTGGATCCGAACCTTCGGCTCGAGGCGCTGGAGCACGGTTGTCTCGAGGACGGCGTCGGGGATCACCGAGCGGATCGGACCGATCGACCTCCGCTTCGACATCGAGCTCCGCCCGGCCGGGGCCGTCGCGACGCTCAGCGAGATGCGGATCGGGCCCGTGTCCCTCGGACGGCCGCTCGGCCTGCGGGTCTCGGCGGTGACCGCCCGTTCGTCGGATCGGCTCCGGGTGCTGGTGACGGTGGGGGCGGCCCGACGCCAGCTGATGACCTACAGAGGAGATCTTCGATGACAACCGTGCTGGCGCTGCTGTTGGTCAACGTGGTCCTCGGAGCCTGGGACACGCTCTGGTACCACGAGTACCGCGCCCGCCTGAGCGCTCGACTGGACAGCACCCGGACCGAGCTGCGCCTGCACGTGACGCGCGATGCCGTGTACGTCGTGTTGTACTCGGTGTTGGCGTGGTGGCAGCCGTCGGGGTGGCTTGTCGTCGTCGCCGCCGTCGGTCTGACCATCGAGATCGGTGCGACGATGTGCGACTTCATCGTCGAAGATCGCGACCGCCCCGCGATCGGCGGTCTCGCCCCGGGCGAGCGTGTGCTGCACACGCTCATGGCCCTCGTGTACGGAGCGATGTTGAGCCGCCTCGTGCCTATTCTCGTCTCCGAGATCGACGGTCCGACCACGCTCGTCTCGGGCGGTGCACCCGCGTGGATGGGTGTCGCCGCGACCGGCGCTGCGGTCGGTATCGCCGTCAGCGGCGCCCGCGATGCCCTGGCGCTCCGTGGGTACGACCCGGTCTGGCGCCCGGTGCGGACCTGAGCACGACGGGAGGGACGTCACCGGTGGACTCCGGCCCGGGTTGTCGCTGATCCGCGAATGCGACCCGTACGCGATCAGCTGCTGTCGGCCTGGCAGCGACGGGGGCTCGTAGACTGGCTCGGTGACTGATCACAAGACGGTTGCCGTGCTCGGCTCGACCGGTTCGATCGGGACCCAGACCCTCGAGATCGTCCGCGAACGGCCCGAACAGTTCGATGTCGTCGCGTTGGCCGCCGGACGTTCGGTCGATCAGGTAATCGACCAGGCCCGGGAGTTCCGTCCCGAGCTCGTGGTCACTGCCGATGCCGCCGCCCGCGTGGCCCTGGCCGACGCGTTGCCCGATGTTCGCGTCGAGCTGGGGGCCGAGGCCCTGGCCGACGCGGCCGCGAGTGCCGATGTGATCATCAACGGCGTGGTCGGCTTCGCCGGCCTGCCGGCCACACTGTCGGCGCTGAATCACGGCCGCCGCCTCGGGCTCGCCAACAAGGAGTCGCTCATCGCCGCCGGGCCGGTCGTGCAGCGCGCGAGGGCGACCCCCGGTGCCGAGCTGCTGCCGGTCGACAGCGAGCACTGCGCGATCCACCAGTGCCTGCGCAGCAACGACGTCTTCCAGGACGACGGCCGCCCGGATCGCGTCGGCCGCGTGGTGCTGACCGCCAGCGGCGGTCCGTTCCGCGGCCGCACCCGCTCCGAGCTCTCGGGCGTGACGATCGCCGATGCGCTGGCCCACCCCACCTGGGCGATGGGTCCGAAGATCACCGTCGACTCGTCGACGCTGATGAACAAGGGTCTCGAGGTCATCGAGGCCCACGAGCTGTTCGGCGTCGACTACGACCGCATCGACGTAGTCGTGCATCCGCAGTCGATCGTGCACTCGATGGTCGAGTTCAGCGATGGCGCCACCATTGCCCAGCTCTCGCATCCCGACATGCGGCTCTGCATCGGCTATGCGCTCGCGTATCCCGACCGGCTCGACCTGGCATACGGGGCGATGCGCTGGGACGAGGTCTCGCGACTCGAGTTCGAAGCCCCCGACCACCAGGCCTTCCCGTGCCTCGGACTCGCCTATGAGGCCGGTCGCATCGGTGGCACCGCGCCAGCCTGGCTGAATGCCGCGAACGAGGTCGCGGTCCAGGCCTTCCTCGATGGGCTGATCGACTGGATTTCGATCCCCGACGTACTGGAGACCGTGCTCGGGCGGCATGATGGAACAGATGCGACGTCACTCGACGTTGTGATCGAGACCGACCGACGCGCACGCCAGGAGGCAGAACGGGTGATCGGCCAACGCATCGAGGCAGCATGAGCGTCGACATCGAGCCCCGCTCGGTCGCCGACGCGCCGCCGCCCACCGAGGAGTCGACCGGATGGACCGGTCTGGTCGTCGTCGCCGGCCTGGTGATCGTGCTCGGCGCGTTCGGCGGATTCTCGGCCCTCGTGGTCGTGGCCGCGATCATCATCATGATCTTCCTGCACGAGCTCGGGCACTTCGTGGCCGCCCGGCGGGGCGGGATGAAGGCAACCGAGTTCTTCATCGGCTTCGGGCCCCGAATCTGGTCGTTCCGGCGCGGCGAGACCGAGTACGGCCTCAAGGCCATCCCGGCTGGTGCGTACGTTCGCATCATCGGGATGACCAACCTCGAGGAGGTCGAACCGGCCGACGAGCCCCGGACCTACCGTCAGGCCACCTTCCCACGCCGCCTGTTGGTTGCGGTCGCCGGCTCGGCCATGCACTTCCTGATCGCCCTCGTGCTGCTCTTCGTGTTGTTCGCCGGTCCCGGATTCCGTGGTTTCTTCTCGTCGAACGAGGAGATCGACGCCGTGGTGCTCGACTCGGCCGACTGGGAGATCGCGCTCACGGTCGAAGGCAGCCTCGCCGAGTCGGCCGGACTCGAGCTCGGCGACCGCATCGTGGCGGTCGATGGCGTCGAGACGCCGACGTTCAACGACATGCGCGCCATCATCTCGTCGATCGAGCCCGGCACCTTCGTCGAGCTCGATGTGGTGCGTGGCGGCGAACGCATCCAGGTGGCCGGGGCGCTCGGCGAGAACGACGATGGTGGGGGGTTCCTCGGCATCAGTCCCGGACTGCCCGATTCGTCGCCCGTCGACCCCTTGACCGCGGTGGGCCGGTCGGTCAGCGAGTTCGGGTCGCTCAGTGTCGACTCCGTCACCCAGCTCGGGTCCTTCTTCACCCCCAGCGGTCTGAGCGACTTCTTCGGGCTCGTCGTCGGAGCCGACAACGAACCAGTCGTCGTCGAGACCGATCCGAGCGATGCCGACAGCGAGAACGAGGGTCGGATCCTGTCGATCTACGGCGCGGCTCGCATCGGGTCGGCGGTCACCGACCAGGGCGCGGCGCAGCTGTTGCAGTTCCTCGTCGTGCTGAACGTGTTCATCGGCATCTTCAACCTGGCACCGCTGCTGCCTCTCGACGGGGGCCACGTGGCCATCGCCGTGTACGAGCGGCTGCGGGAACGACGGGGCGAGCGCTACCACGCCGATGTGGGCAAGCTGTTGCCGCTCACTGTCGCGGTCATCGCGGTGTTGGTCTTCATCGGCCTCGGTGCGCTGTACCTCGACATCACCGATCCCGTCGTCTGACCCATGGACGTCACCGCCTCGTTTCCGCGGCGTGAGACCCGCCAGATCATGGTCGGCAACGTGGCCGTCGGTGGTGGCGCGCCCGTAACGGTGCAGTCGATGACGACGACCAAGACGGCCGACGTCGAGGGCACTCTCCGGCAGATCTACGCCCTCGCCGGTGCGGGTGCCGACATCGTTCGCTGCACCTGCAACGAGCTGGCGGCCGCCGAAGGACTGGCCCAGATCGTGCCCCGGTCCCCGGTGCCGATCGTCGCCGACATCCACCACCAGTACAAGATGGCGCTGGCTGCGCTCGACGCCGGTGTGCACTGCCTTCGCCTGAACCCCGGCAACATCAAGAGACCCGAGCACATCAAGGCGGTTGCCGAGGCGTGCGGCGAACGTGGAGTGCCGATCCGGATCGGGGTCAACGGCGGCTCCCTGCATCCCGATCTGTATGCGAAGTACGGCGACAAGGTGACCGCCGAGGCCATGGTCGAGTCGGCCCTCCAGGAGATGGCCTACTTCGACGAGGTCGGCTTCGATCGGATAAAGATCTCGGTGAAGGCGTCGAGTGTTCCACTGACGATCGAGGCCTACCGGCAGCTCTCCGAGGTCACCGACCATCCGCTGCACCTCGGCGTGACCGAGGCGGGTCCGCCGCCCATCGGCACCCTCAAGGCCACCGCGGGCATGGCGACGCTGCTCGCCGAGGGGATCGGCGACACCATCCGCTACTCGTTGACAGCCGATCCGGTCGAGGAGGCCAGGGCCGGTCGTCAGCTGCTGGAGGTGCTCGGTCTCCGGGAGCGCAAGAACGTCGATCTCATCGCCTGCCCGAGCTGTGGTCGGGCCGAGATCGACGTGTTCGATGTCGCCCAGCGTGCCCTCGATGCCTTCGGTGAGCGTCAGATCCCACTCCAGGTCGCGGTGATGGGCTGTGTGGTGAACGGTCCCGGTGAGGCTCGTGACGCCGACTTGGGCATCGCAGCCGGCAACAGACGCGGCCACCTGTTCGTGCGGGGCCAGAACGTTGCGGTCGTCCCCGAGGACGAGATGGTCGACACGCTGGTGGAGTGGGCGGAGTTCATGCACGAGCACGGCGCCGATGCCGCTCTCGAGCGGGCGAAGAGCACCAAGGATGCGGCGCGGCGGGCGGCCGACGAGGACCGCGACCGGAATCTGGGCGAGCGAGGAGACGACGTCAACCACGCAGCAACCGCCGTCGAGCTGATCAGGAAACGGGCCTGACGCATCGGCGCCTCGTGGAGTCCGGAGCGGGGATGAGCCGGTATACTCGGCTCGTTACGTCGAAGTACCCAGATTCTGGGCTCGAGGCGTGGGCTCGGCCCACGCCTCTGCTGATTCTGGCGTCAGACACGACCCGACGACAGCAGAGACCACGACCGAGGAGGTGTGACGAATGAGCGTGATCGACAGGGTCAGCGCCATCGTCGACCCCATCATCGATGACATGGGTCTCGAGCTCTACGACATCGAGCAGGCCGGCCCCATCATGCGGGTCAGCGTGTGGGGCCGCGCCGACCGCAACGTCACCGTCGACCAGCTCGCTCGACTCACCCGGGCCCTCTCGAGCGCGCTCGACGAGGCGGATCCCATCTCGGCCGGCTACACGCTCGAGGTCACCAGCCCGGGCCTCGAACGCAAGCTCCGCCTTCCCCGACACCATCGCGATGCGATCGGCGCCGACGTGAACCTGAAGCTCGTGCCCCGAGTCGAGCCCCGTCGGCTCAGTGGGACACTCGTCGCGGCCGACGACGATGGCATCACCGTCCGCGATGCCGATCTCGTCGAGCACCGTTTCGGCTACGACGACATCCAGACAGCCCGCACCATCTTCGAGTGGGGGCCAACACCCAGGCCGGGAGGGTCCGAAAGCCGTCGGACCAAGGGATCCAGGTCGAAGCCACAGCGCGGCGAGAAGTCGTCGTCCGCTGAGAGGAGTACAGGATGAACCCCGAGGTCATGGAGGCGCTGCAGGCGCTCGCGGCCGATCGAGGCATCTCGGTCGACACCTTGTTCGCGGCGCTCGCCGATGCCCTCGAGTCGGCCTACAAGCGCCAGCCCGACGCGAAGGAGTACTCCTGGGTCACCATCGACGCCGACACGATGGAGATCCGGGTGCTGGCGCAGGATCTCGACGAGGACGGTGAGCCCGTCGGCCCCGAGCTCGATGTCACCCCTGACAACTTCGGTCGCATCGCGGCCCAGACGGCGAAGCAGGTGATGACCCAGCGCATTCGCGAGGCAGAACGCGAGCTCAAGTACGAGGAGTACGCGGGCCGCGAAGGCGACATCGTCACCGGCATCATCCAGCAGAGCGACAGCCGCTACACCCTTCTCGACCTCGGTCGGGTCGAGGCCCTCCTGCCCCAGGCCGAACAGGTTCCCTACGAGCGTCCCGAGCCGGGCACGCGGCTGAAGGCGTACATCGTCGAGGTCCGCAAGACCGCGAAGGGCCCCCAGATCGTGGTCAGCCGCACCCATCCCGGCTTGATCCGTCGGCTGTTCGAGCTCGAGGTTCCCGAGATCGCCGACGGTGTGGTCGAGATCAAGGCCTGCGCCCGCGAACCGGGTCACCGCACGAAGATCGCCGTCAGGTCGAACGATCCGAACGTCGACCCGGTCGGCGCCTGCGTCGGTGCTCGCGGCGCTCGGGTACGGATGGTGGTCAACGAGCTGCGCTCCGAGAAGGTCGACATCGTGCCGTTCTCCGAGGACCCGGCCGACTTCGTGATGAAGGCGTTGTCGCCGGCGAAGGTGAAAGAAGTGCTCTTGGACGACGAGACCGGCACCGCAACCGTCGTCGTACCCGATCGGGAGCTCTCGCTGGCGATCGGCAAGGAAGGGCAGAACGCCCGTCTGTCGGCCCGGCTCACCGGTTGGCGCGTCGACATCAAGAGCGAGACCCAGCTGGCCGAAGAGGCGGCATACGACGAGGTCGAGTGGGCCGAGGGCGAATGGGTCGAGGATCCCGAAACCGGCGAACAGGTGTGGAAGCCCGCCGACGGTGGCGAGGGTGTCTCCGCCGGTGAGTGGAGCGACGCCGTCGAGGTGAACGAGCTCGCCGGTGATGCCGACGTGGTTGCCGATGATGCCGATGCCGGTGAGGTTGCCGATGCCGACGCTGATGACGCCGGTGACGCCGAGGTGGTCGCCGTTGCCGGTGCCGACGCGGTTGACGATGCCGACGCGGTTGTCGATGCTGACCCCGTTGCTGACCCCGTTGCTGACGCCGGTACTGACGCGGTTGTGGCCGGCGAGGTCGGCTCGGAGAGCTGAACCGCCGTGCCGATCGGCGCCGTGAGGGCGGACTTCTGCCCGAAACGGCGTATCGTGCGAGTATTGGTGGACGGGTCGCCGCCCAGCCAGCAGCGTCCCGCCAACCGCCGCGTGTACGCGAGGTTCTGTACGAACCGAGCGTCATGCTCGAGAGATATCTAGGAAAGGGTTACCACCCGACCGTGCCGAAGAAGATCCGGGTGTACGAGCTCGCACGAGAGCTCGGCATGACGAACAAGGAGACGCTCGACCTCGCCGAAGGACTCGGCATCGGGGTCAAGAGCCACTCGTCGAGCATCGTCGACGCACAAGCCGACCGCGTCCGTCGCAAGGCCGAGCGCGAGGGTCTGATCCGCGATGCCCAGCCCGAGGAGGCCAAGGCCTCCAAGGCGACCAAGGCCTCCAAGGCGACCAAGGCCTCCAAGGCCGCGAAGCCGGCGAAGGCGGCGGCGTCGACCGACATGACCGCGACACGAGCGACGGAGAAACCCGCCGTCGTCGAAGCCGAGGCCCCGTCGGAGCCAATCCCCGAGGCCGAACCCGTCGAGGTGCCGACGGCCGTCGAGGTCGAGACGCCTCCGGCCGAGGCTGTACCTTCCGAGCTGCGCCCCACCGGCCGCGTGGTCACATCGAGCGGCTCCACCGGCCCCCGCCCGGCTGCGCCTGTCCCGGTTCCGACACCAACCGAAGCCGCGGCGCCGGCGCCCGCACCGCGCGGGCCGCGCCCCCACGATCCCGCGACA
>JAOTZB010000459.1 GCA_029861625.1 Acidimicrobiia bacterium | reverse complement strand
GGGCCTGCTGCCCAGGGAGGGGGTCCCGCGCGCCGTGCGTCGGCTCGGTCAGTTCGACACCAGACGCCAGCGCCGACCGATCCGTCGGGTGCATCGGGCTCATCGGTTGATCCTACGCAGCCCATCAGCCCAGGTGCCCGCTTTGGCGCGCTCGACCCCGGGCGAGCCGCGCGGAGCATCGTGGTCTCCAAGACGATGCGAGACTCCATCGAAGCTGCCTCCTGCACAGGGCTCGAGTTCCACGACCTTCGACAAGACTGACCACAGCAGGCTCCGCCCCGGTCTCGGGTGCGGGGCCTGTTTCGAGCCGGCTCTCATCCCGTTCCAGACCCATCGGTCTCGGCACAGTACGGTGACGAGGATGGAAGGCCGATCATCGGTCGGGGCCAGGCAGGAGTGAAACCCGCTCGATTCACCGAGCACCGCTGACGATGAACACCGTCGACGTCACCAGCCCCCACCTCTATCGGCAGGGCATCCCTCACGAGCGGTTCTCGGCGATGCGAGCGACGCCTGGGCTCACGTGGCACCCGTACGAGTCGGGCGGGTTCTGGGCCGTGACCCGCCATGCGGATGTGCGCCAGGTTTCGACGACGCCGGAGATCTTCTCGTCGGCGATCGGTCACACGAACCTCTGGGACCTGGAGGCCGATGCGCTCGAAGCGCGGCGGTCGATCATCGACACCGACGCTCCTGAGCACACCAGGCTGCGGCGAATCGTCAGCCGCGCGTTCACTCCCCGGAACGTCCGCCGCTGGGAGCAGACCACCCGCGACATCGTCGTAGAGCTCGTGGAGGAGTTCGTCGCCCAGGGAGGTGGAGATTGGGTCGAGCTGGTCGCGGCGCCGCTGCCGATCAGGGTGATCCTGTCGATCCTCGGCGTGCCGATCGAGGACGCCCACTTCCTCGTCGAGCTGTCGAGTCATCTCGTCGAAGGAACCGGCGATCAGCCATCCCTGGCCGCTGACGCGTACGGCAACACCACGCCCCTGCATCTCCTCCCGTTCGGCAGTCCCGCCAGCCACGCGCTCTTCGAGTACGGCGAGAGGATGGCGCAGCTCCGGCGGTCCGAGCCGAGCGACGACCTGGTGACCACGCTGGTGCGGGCTGAGGACGACGGCGAGCAGCTCTCGGCGGCGGAGTACCGCAACTTCTTCCACCTCCTGGTGTTCGCCGGTAACGAGACCACGAGAACGGCGCTCACGCACGGGGCGATGGCCTTCGCGGCCCATCCCGAACAATGGGATCGTCTGGTTGCCGACTCGGATCACTTGGATACGGCCGTCGAGGAAGTCCTGCGTTGGGCGACCCCCGTGTTGCACATGCGCCGCACGGCAACGCAGGACACGGAGTTGGCAGGGACACCCATCGCCGCGGGGGAGAAGGTGGTGATGTGGTACGCCTCTGCCAACCGTGACCCCGAAGTCTTCGACGACCCGCTCGCGTTCGATATCGCGCGCCCCGACAACCCCCATGTCGCCTTCGGTGGGGGAGGACCTCATTTCTGCCTGGGGGCCTCACTCGCACGAATGGAGATCGGCGTCCTGCTCGAGGAGATGGCGAAGCGCAACCTGCGCCTCGAACAGACCGGAGTGGCCGAGCGTGCGCCGTCCAACTTCGTGCACAGCGTCCTCTCGGTTCACATGTCACCGGTCGGAAGCTGAAGCGCCCCCGGGTCTATTGCCAGGTGGTCACGTGGGACGGCGTGACCGAGACGACCACCCGTTCGGTGCCGTCGGCGTCGAAGGTGTACGCGTCGATCCCCAGGTAGCGCTTCGCCAGGCGGTTCAGGAGCGCATTGTCGATATCAGGCTCGATGGATGTGGTCGTCCCACGCAACTCCATGCTGCGGTACATGTCGTCCGGGTCGACGAATGCAAGCGCGACGCGAGGACGCTCGACGAGGTTGCGGTACTTCTGGCGTTGCGTCGTGAGGCTGACTCGGATGACGCCCCTCTCCCACTCGAACCACACCGGCGAGCACTGCGGTTCGCCCCCGGGACCGATCGTTGCCATCGCCGGCGCGATCGCCAGAGCGAGTAGATCGGCGTGGGACTCGGGGACGGCGATGTCGGTCATGTCGAGCTCTCCCTATGCGTTCTTGCCGAGCGTGGTGGCCGGGCTCGGCGTGGGGTCCTTCAGTTGGCGCCGACGTTCGAACAACTCCTCCGCCGCTGCCTGTGCCCGTTCCGCCACCTGATCTACGTCGACCGAGATCACCTCACCGTCGGACACGAGGTGCCGGCCTCTCACCCACACGTCGGCCACGTCGTGCGAGGACGCCGTGAACACCAGGTGAGCTGCGATGTTGAAGTCGTCGCCGTGCATG
>JAOTZB010000458.1 GCA_029861625.1 Acidimicrobiia bacterium | reverse complement strand
TCGTTCCCCCGCTGACTCCGACAAGCGTGTCGATGTCGGCATCGGAGTCCCGAACGGGCCATCCGAGCTCGGCGGCCAACGCCGCGGCTGTCGTCGACTTCCCGACACCCATGAGCCCGGCCACGACCACATGAGGGCCATTCGGGCTCATCGCGCCGACCCGGCTCCGGGCATGCCCTCAGACCACCGCCGTCATGCCGCCGTCGACGTACAGGATCTGGCCGTTGACGAAGCTGCTGGCGTCGGACGACAAGAACACGACCGCACCGCCGAGCTCGTCGACTTCGCCCCACCGACCGGCGGGCGTGCGGCTCGTGACCCATGCGGAGAACTCGGGATCGTCGACGAGGCCCTTGGTCAGCTCGGTCGCGAAGTATCCGGGGGCGAGCGCGTTGACCTGGATGCCGCTCGGTCCGAGGTCGGCGCACAGCCCGCGCGTCAGCAGCTTCAGTCCGCCCTTCGTCGCGGTATAGGGCGCGATGGACGGCCGACCGAGCGCCGACTGAACGGAGCAGATGTTGACGATCTTGCCCCGGCCGCGCGCTGCCATAGATCGTCCGACGGCCTGGGCCACGACGAACGGCGCGACGAGGTTGATCTCGAGGAGCCGGTGGAACTCGTCCAGCGGGAACTCGAGAAAGGGCGCCCGGTGCTGGGCACCCGCGTTGTTCACCAGGATCTCCAAACCTCCGATGTCGGCCTCGATCGAGCCGACCATGTCGGCGACGGCGCCGGGGTCGGTGACGTCGCAGGCCCGGGCGTGCACGGTGAGGCCGCCGGCTCGGAGGCGGTCGGCCGCTTCGAGCAGTGCGCCCTCGGCCCGAGCGTTGAGAACCACGACGGCGCCGGCGCGTCCGAGCGCCTCGGCCAGCGCGTAGCCGATCCCGCGGCTCGATCCGGTCACGAGCGCGACCCGTCCGTCGAGCGAGAAGACATCGGAACGCGCCATCGGGACACCTCACCCGTCACGGGATCGGCCCCGCGACGCTCATCACCAGATCGACAGCCGACCGGCGAGATCGAGTTCGGTGACACTACCGCCCGTGTCGACGAGGACCGGTGAGATCGCGTCCTCACCCCAGCTGCGACCGACGACAACCGTCGGGGGAAACCGCCGACACGGCCGACTGAGCAACGAGCGGACGGGCACGAGGTCGGTCAGCTCCAGAGTGTGACGTGCACGCTCGGGCGGAAACGCCCGATGTCGGCACCCGAGCCGGTGAGCATCGCCTGGGTTGCGCGAGGCGTGGTGATGAATCGCAACAGCTCGGACGCAACCGCGGGCGCGTGGAGGGGCTCGAGGGTCGTCGCCGCCCAGACGCCGGGTGCCGCACCACCGGCGACCGACACTCGATGCAGCCGACCCGACGCCAGCACTTCCTGGATCCGGAACTCGGGAACGATGCCGATCCCGGCGCCGATCTGGGCCTCCGCCGTCGCCGCGGCATGACTCTGGAAGATCCGCTGGCTCGTCTCGGGCACCCGGAACCGCCGCAGCAGCTGAGTAGTCGCGCCATCGCGTTCGACGGCAGACGGGCCGAGGAGCCACGGGTGCGACAGCAGTTCCGACGGTTCACACCGCCTCGACGCGAGCGGATGTCCGGCGCCGACGACCAGGATCAGCTGGTACTTCAGGAACTCCCGGCGGCGAAGGGCTTCAGGGTGCTCCGGCGGGTTCGGGCCGACCGTCACATCGGCCCGGCGCGACGCCAGGAGCTCGGGAAAGCGGCCGCTCTCGTAGACGCTCAGCTCGACCTCGAGATCATCGGCCCGCGTCTTGAACAGCTCGATGAGACCCGGTGCGGCGTACTCCGCGAACAGGCCGGTGGCCGCAACCCGCAGGATCCTCCGACCCTGGCTCGCGGCCAGGACCTCGAGACGCGTCTGATCCTGGAGCCCGAGCAGCTCGACGGCGCGCGTAGCCAGCCGCAGCCCGCCGGGAGTGAACGCCAAGCCGTTCGCGGCGCGTCGAAACAGGGGATCATCGAGCTCTCTGCGCAGTGCCGCCGTGTGCGACGAGATCGCCGCCTCGCTCACCCCGAGCTCCGCAGCAGCCTGCTTGGCGGAACCGTGGCGAACGATCGCGGCGAAGGCCTTCAGCTGGGCGGGAGTCATCGCCCCACAGTTGCCGAGCGACCTGGTCGCCGCAACACCTTCTTAAGCGATGCCTTAAGTCCGGTTTGACGCCATGTTGTTGTCTCGGTAGAAGTGAGTCAGGGGAAGTCGGGCACGAGGGGGCCGTCCATGCAAGTTCCTGCACCGTTCGAATACGAGCGCGCAACGAGCGTCGAGCACGCCATTGCGCTCCGCGAGCGCCTCGGCGAGGAGGCCAGGTT
>JAOTZB010000457.1 GCA_029861625.1 Acidimicrobiia bacterium | reverse complement strand
CAGGCCCTGGGCCGACACGACTGGCCGGACAACGTCCGAGAGCTCGAGCGGGTCGTCCGTCAGATCGTGCTGACCCACCGGCCACGAGACGTCGCGGCCGCCGACCTGCCTCCCGAGCTCCTGGCCAGAGCCAACGGCCCGTTCCTGGGGCAACTCGAGCGAGCCGAGCTCGAAGTGATGCTCCGGGCCCTCGACCGGGCGGGGGGAAACAAGACCAAGGCGGCCAAGTCGATCGGCATGGCCCGGTCGACGCTGTATCGCAAGCTCCGCGACTACGGCCTCGACCTCGATAGGCGCTGGAGCTGACGGTGGCCGAGTGGGTGTGCGCCCATCACCCCTCGTCGTCGAACGGCTCGTCGTCGAACGGCTCGTCGTCGACCTGCTCCCGGAACGACCGCAACACAACGTCGTCGAGGTTCACGAGGTGCTGCGGGCCGGGAAAGGCGCCACTCGATACCTCGTCGATGTAGGCCTTGAACGCATCGACGCGAGCGGCCTGCATCTCGTTGCGCATGGCGTACAGGTCGGCGTACTGCTTCGAGTGCCGGGGAAAGGGCGGGGCGCCGTCACCCAGGATGTCCTGGGCGAAGAGGAATTGGACGTCGCCGCCGGGGCCGGAACCGATCGACACCGTCACCAGCGAGGTCCGCGTCGACAGCTCGGTCATGAGTTGGTGCGGGATGACCTCGATCTCCACGGCCCACGCCCCGGCCTCCTCGAAGGCCTTGATCCGGCGGTAGACCCACATCGCCTCGTCGAGGGTCTTGCCGACGGCCCGGAGACCGCCGGTCCAGGTGCTCTTGCGTGGCACGAGGCCGGCGTGGCCCTCGATTGGCACATCGTTCTCGGCCACCGCCGCCATGAAGCGTGGACTCCACTGGCACATGATGGAGTCGGCGCCGATCTCCATGGCCGCGTAGGCGGCCCGGAGTGCCTCCGCCTCGCTGGCCACCGTCGTGAGCGACATCGAGAACGACAGGAACGTATGGGGCGCGACCCGACGGACATCGGTGGCGAACCCGGGGGCCAACGGATCGAACCGGACCTTCATCATGTCGATGCCGGCCTCGGCTGCCGCCTCCGCCTCCTCGACCGAGAAGGGCAACGTCTGGATGAACCTACGGCGGCCCTTGCCGTCGATGATGTCCTTGACCGTGAAGTTCCGGGTGCCGTACGCACCGGTCATCATGGCGATTCGTTTCAGGCCTCGGCCGGTCGCTCCCCGGTCGGGCACAACGCTGTCGCTCATGACGTCACCGTAGTTGCGCTCGATGAGCTGCGACTCCCGCTGGGACCGAACGCGTATCGCCGCCGGGAGGTCGACGAGGTCGACCTCCCGGCAGCTCAGACGAAGTCGCCGATCAGGCGAGGTCGAAGCGATCGAGGTTCATCACCTTGTCCCAGGCGGCGACGAAGTCCGTCACGAACTTCTCCTGGGAGTCGTTGGAGCCGTAGACCTCGGTGATCGCTCGCAGCTGGGAGTTCGAGCCGAAGACGAGGTCGCACCGGGTGCCGGTCCACTTCAGGTCGCCGCTCGCTCGATCGCGACCCTCGAACACGTCCTCCGACTCAGAGGTCGCCTGCCACTCGGTGCCGAGGTCCAGCAGGTTCACGAAGAAGTCGTTGGAGAGCGTCTCGGGCCGGTCGGTGAAGACACCGTGGGTGGATCCGTTGGTGTTCGCATTCAAGACGCGCATGCCACCGACGAGCACTGTCATTTCGGGAGCGGTCAGCGTCAGCAGCTGCGCGCGATCCACCATCAGCTCCTCGGCCGTCCGATCGTGACCCTTGCCGACGTAGTTGCGGAACCCGTCGGCCGTCGGTTCGAGCGGCGCAAACGAGTCGGAGTCGGTCTGCTCCGCCGAGGCGTCGGTGCGCCCCGGCGCGAAGGGGACCGTGACGTCGTGCCCGGCGTTCTTCGCTGCGGCCTCGACGGCTGCGCACCCGCCGAGAACGATCAGGTCGGCCAGCGACACCGTCTTGCCCGAGCTGTTGAAGTCGGCTTGGACCCCTTCGAGGGTCTCCAGGATCCTGCGTAGCTCTGGCGGGTTGTTGACCTCCCAGTCGTTCTGCGGAGCGAGGCGGATACGGGCACCGTTGGCGCCACCCCGCTTGTCGCTGTCGCGGAACGTCGATGCCGAGGCCCAGGCCGTCGACACCAGCTCGGAAATGCTCAGTCCCGACTCCAGGACCTTGGCCTTGAGGGCAGCGATGTCCGCCTCGCCGATCAGCTCGTGGTCGACCGCAGGGACCGGATCCTGCCAGATGAGCTCTTCTTCGGGGACCTCCGGGCCGAGGTACCGTGCGATGGGGCCCATGTCGCGATGGGTCAGCTTG
>JAOTZB010000155.1 GCA_029861625.1 Acidimicrobiia bacterium | reverse complement strand
TTCGTGGTCGACCGGGCCGTGTCTGGTCAGCGGTTCGTGGTCGACCGGGCCGTGTCTGGTCAGCGGTTCGTGGTCGACCGGGCCGTGTCCAGCCAGCGGTTCGTGGTCGACCGGGCCGAGCGCCTGCACGTCGGGTACATCCTCAAGCAGTACCCCCGGTTGTCCGAGACGTTCATCCTGAACGAGATACTCGGTCTGGAGGCGTACGCCGCGACCGTGTCGGTCTTCTCGCTCCGCCATGCCGACGAGGGCCGCTTCCACCCGGCGCTCGCGTCGGTGCGGGCGAGCGTCAGCTATCCCCGGACCGTCGACAAGACGGCGTTCCTCGACGCGATCAGCGCCCTGCCGCGGCTGCATGCCGACCGGCTCCCGTCGGTTCTCGAGTTCGTCGATCGGCTGCCGGCCGATCGCCGCGCCCGTGTCCTCCTCGATGCGATCGCGGTGGCCGAGCAGGCCGACGCGAACGGCATCACCCACCTCCACGCACACTTCCTGACCATCGCCGCCCACACCGCGCACATCGTGCACCTGCTGACCGGACTGCCCTACACCGTCACCGCGCACGCCAAGGACATCTACCGCCACACCGTCGACTGGGAGCTCGCCGCCCACGTCGGCAGGCACGCAACGGCGGTGATCACGGTGTGCGATGCGAATCTGGCCTTCCTGGCCGAGCGACTGGCGGGTTCGGGCACGACGCTCGCCCGCGTCTACAACGGCCTCGGGCCCCAGGAGCCCGCGGCCCCGATGTCCGACCGCATCCCTGGGCTCGTCCTCGGCGTCGGTCGCCTTGTCGAGAAGAAGGGATTCGACCTGTTGATCGACGCCGTGGCCAAGCTCGTTCCCCGCCGGCCGGAGATCTCCTGCGTCATCATCGGCGACGGCGACCGGCGCGAGGCGCTCGAGGCCCAGGCAGGCGAGCTCGGCATCGACGACCGGATCACGTTCGCCGGTGCCCAACCCCAGCACGAGGTCGCCGACTGGCTCCGCCGGGCGCACGTGTTGGCCGCGCCGTGCCGGGTCGGCGCCGACGGCAATCAGGACGCGCTGCCGACCGTCTTGTTGGAGGCGCTCGGCGCCGGCCTGCCGGCCGTCACCACGCCGGTCGCCGGGATCCCCGAGATCGTCGAGCACGGCCGTGAGGGCCTCATCGTCGATGTCGGCGATGCCGCCGCCCTCGCGTGCGGGATCGAGACGCTCCTCGACGACGGGGCCACGTGGCAGTCGATGTCGGGCGCCGGGCCGGTGAAGCTCGCCGGTACGTTCGACCGGCGGGCGACGGTCGCCCAACTGGTCGACACGATCGCCGCGGGGCGGCGAGCGGCGTGAGATCGCTGCACGTCGCGCAGGTGTGCGCCGATCGGGGCATCGCGCCCGGATCGACGAAGGGTGCAGCCCAGCATCTGCGTGGGCTCGCGGCCGGGCTCGCCAACCTCGGCCATGACGTCATCACCTACGCCGCCCGCGAACCGGAGGGTCCGTACCCGGTCCCCGTCGTGGGACTCGGTGACCTCGCCGATCCGGGCGCCGACGCCATCGACGTCGTCTACGAGCGATACTCGCTCGGCCACCGAAGCGGGCTCGACCACGCCAGGGCACGGGGCGTTCCCTTCGTCCTCGAGGTGAATGCGCCGCTCGTCGACGAGGCCGCCATCCACCGCCCCGACACAGTCGACCACGCTGCTCCCGACGTCGAGGCCGAGTTGCTCGCAGAAGCCGACCTCGTCGTCACGGTCTCGGGCGAGCTCACCCGTTGGGTCGGGCGCCGCCGCACGGGTCCGACGGTCACCGTGCGGAACGGGTTCGAGCCTCGGTGGTTCCGCGAACCGCGGGCCGATCACGCCGCCATCCGCTATCCGCTGGTGTTCCTCGGCCACCCGAAGCCGTGGCACGGCGCAGATCGCATCGTGTCCCTGCTGCTCGACCTCGCCCGCCTCGGTCACCATCCCGATGCGTTGGTCATCGGCGGCGGCTCGGGTGGTGACGTGGTGCGCCGCGCCGCACGACGGGCCCGGGTCGCGGACCGGCTCCACATCACCGGACCGCTCCCTCCCGACCGGGCATCCGCCATGCTGGCCGAGGCCGGGATCGGCCTGGCCCCTTATCCGCGCCAGGAGCCGTTCTACTTCTGTCCCCTCAAGGTCATCGACTACCTCGCCGCCGGTCTGCCGGTCGTGGCCACCGACCAGGGCGACATCCCCCAGATCGTCGGACGCCGGCTACCTGGTCGACCCCGACGACCACGGCGCGCTCGTGGCTGCCGTCGTCGAGCTGCTCGATTCGCCCCGGCAACGACGCACGATGGGACGAGCCGGACGTAGGCGTGCGATGGCGACGATGACGTGGGATCGGGTGGCCGCCCGGACCGTCGAGGCCATCCGGCTCGCAACGGCGCCCGCCGAGAGCACGCCGGACCCGTTCCCATCGCCGACGCCGCGATGAAGGTCCGAAGCCGTCATCCCATCGCGATCGACCCGTCCGATCTCCGGCGCGCCTTCACGACCTTCCGGCCCGCGTTGCGGGGACAGCGCGCGCGGATCGTCGCGGCCGTCGCGCTGGCCCTGACCGTGACCGGACTCGAGCTGGTGAAACCCTGGCCGGTCACGCTGGTGATCGATCACCTCGTCGGTGCCGACGATCCGAGCACCGTCGGGCTGACGCCGATCGTGGTGTTCGCGGCCGTTGCCGTCGCCGTGCCGACACTGCTGGGACTCGCCAACGAACGGCTCCAGCTCGTGGTCGCGCGGGTGAGTCGCAAGGCCACGGTGCGCATCCGCAGCGACGTGTTCGAACACATCCACCGGCTCGAGCTGCGCGAGCACCAACAGCACTACAGCGGTGATCTCCTCGTCCGGCTCATGGGCGACGTGAACATGATCCGCGACCTGCTCTTCCCGAGCTGGCTCAACCTGTTGTCACGCGGATCGATGCTGGTCGGTGGCGCCATCGTGTTCGCGCTCGTCGACTGGCGCCTGTTCTGCGTGGCGATGATCCCGCTCCCGCTGCTGTGGGTCAGCCTCGACCGGACATCGTCGGCTGTGAAGGCGGCAGCCGGGAGACAACGCCGCAAGGAGGGTGCCATCGCCGCCCACGCGGCCGAGTCGATCCGTCAGGTCGGGCTGATCAAGGCATTCGCCGCCGAGTCACGGACGACCGAGCAGTTCCGCAACGATGCTCGCAGCGCCGAGCGAGCCACCATGGCCGCAGCACGCCACGCGGCCCGGATGGGCCGACTCACCGAGGTGCTCACCGGTGCGGGGGTCGCGCTCGTCCTCGTGCTCGGGGCGATGCGCACGCGAGCCGGGCTGTTGACGCCGGGACAGCTGGTCCTTGCCATCTCCTACACCCGGATGATGTACAAGCCCATCCGCAAGCTGACGGGCGAGGGCGCCCGCGTGGCCAAGGCCACGGCATCGGCGCTCCGCGTGCTCGATCTCCTCGAACAGCCGACCGAGGACCCCGACGACGGCGTCCCGGTCGAGAACCTCGATGGCGACATCGACTTCGTCGACGTGGGCCACGTCTACCACGACGGGCGCGCCGCGCTCGACGGGCTGTGCCTCCGCATACCAGACGGATCCCTCGTCGCGGTGGTGGGCGACAACGGGACCGGCAAGTCGACCCTGCTGTCGCTCCTCCTGCGCCTGCACCGGCCGACGGCCGGCCGGATCTTCATCGGCGGGACGCCGATCGACGACTATCGGCTCGGCGCCTACCGCGACCACATGTCGTACGTGCCCCAGGAGCTGGCCCTGTTCGGTGGCACGATACGGGAGAACATCGCCTTCGGCCGAGCCGGTGCCGGCGACGATGAGATCGCGGCGGCCGTCGATGCTGCGCTCCTCACTCCGGTGCTCGACCGGCTCCCCGATGGCCTCGACACGTTGCTGGACGAGGACGGTGCGTCGCTCTCGGGGGGCCAGGCCCGCCGGGTCATGTTGGCTCGCGCCGCGCTGCGTGACTCGTCGGTGCTGCTCCTCGACGAACCGCTGACCGGCCTCGACCCCTTGGCTCGCAGAACGGTCGGCCGTGCCATCGCCAACATCGCACGAGGTCGCACGACGCTCGTGGTCCACCACGGCGACCTCGCCGAGCTGCGGCCCGACTACCGGGTCGAGCTCACGCACAGCCGTCCCGAGCCCCGAACGCTCCGGGCGGTGGCGCCGTGACTGCGTACTCGGTGGCCACGACCGCTGCGCTCGAACCATTTCTCGACGAAGCGACCGCGACCGCCATGTTCAGGCGGGCCGGCGTCGACATCGACTGCGCCCGTCCCGAATACCTCCGTCACAAGCCGGGGGAGACCACCCTCATCAGCTACCTCTTCGTGACCGGTGACGGAGATGCTGCCCGGGGGTACGTCCACTGGTCGGTTCGTCCCGAGCGCGCCGACGAGATCCTCGCCAAGGCTCGCACGCTGCGACCCGGACCCACGCTGGTCGGCGTCACCGCCAGCAGGATCGACGCCCGGTCGGTCTTCTACGGCTTCCCCAACGACGCCCGGCTGCGCAGACTGCGCTGGTACACGACCCCTCGCAAGCTCAAACGGTCGCTGACCGCGCTCGCTCCGCCCGGCGAACAGCTCTCGGGATCGGGGAGCACGGTGGAGGTTCTCCGGTACAAACCCGAGCGCCGACTGGTTGCGAAGGTCGTGCTGGCCACCACTGCGGGAACCGAGCGACGGCTCCTCGTCCGTTACAGCACGTCGCCCCGCGCTGCGGGCATGGCCGCGATCGCCCGTCGGCTCCGCGGCCACGGGGTGCGCACCCCGGCACCGCTCGCGCAGCTCGAGGGCGGTCACGTCGGTGTGGACGAGCTGATAGCGGGCACGGAGCTGCGCAGTGCCACCCGGGCGGGTGGGGCCGAGCCGGCGGAGCTCGCGGCGGCCGTTGTCGAGTTCCACGCGACGACCGTGCCGTCCGGCGTCGGGACGAGGACCTGCGGGGAGGAGCTGGGGCGGGTCGAGTCCGGGCTGGTCGGGCTCTCACGCCGCGAGCCATGCCTCGCCGGTTTCGCGACGACGGTTGCCGGTGTCCTGCGGGCGACCGTACCGATCGACCGCGGTCGGTCCGTCCTGTTGCACGGCGACCTCCATGATCACAACGTGCTCGTGACCCCGGACGGGGTGTCCTTCATCGATCTCGAGCGGGTCGCGATCGGTCCGGCGGCGATCGACCTCGGCTGTCTGCGCGGCCACGCGATCTCGCTCGATGTCCGCGAGCGCGGGTCGTCGCCCGACGCGCGCGACCACGCCGACTCGATGATCGCCGCGTACCGCTCGCGGACCGCGCCGATCGCGGACCACGATGTCGCGTGGCACACCGCAGTGGCCATCGTCGACCAGGCGATACTTGCCGGTCGTCACCTCGCGCCGGGCTGGCCCGACACGACTCGGGCACTCCTCGATGCTGCTCTCGGAGAATTGGGCGGCCTCGACCGGGCGCGACGACACGTGTCCGCATGAGCAGCACCCCGCTCGCGTGGATGACGCGGTGGCCCGTCGCCTACCCGCGTCGCCGGGGACCGTGGACGGTCACCAACGGTCGACGATGGGGCCTGCTGGTTCCTGAATCCGGCGATGTCACCACGGTCGACCCCAGCGAGGACGATGCCCTCCCGGGACTCTCACGCGCCCTTCGCGACGGGAAGCTCGTCGCCTACCGAGCCGGGCGACGCGCCGTCGTTGCAACACCGACGAGATACGTCAAGGTCGTCCGACCGTCCCGACTCGGCGTACTGGCCGAGATCCACGACGCGCTCGGCGCAGCGGCTCATGGGTTCGCCGTCCCCGGCGTGACGCACGCGCATGCCGACGGCCGCCTCGAGCTGGGCGTTCTCACCGGCCCGACGCTGCACCAGCTCATCCGGGCCGATGCCGACGTCGATCTGCGGACGACCGGTCGGCTCATCGCTGCGTTCCAGGCTGCACGGGTGCCCCAGAATCTCCGGCCGCGGCTGCTCGACGATCCGGCTCGCTGGGTGAAGATCGTGGGCCGCGCCGAACCGGCAGTCGAGGCCGACGTGGCCGCGGTCGCCGCGACGTTGCCGGTGGTCGAGCCTCGATCGGCTGTCGTCGTCCATGGCGACCTCCACGACAAGAACGTGTTCGTGTCGCCCGGCCGGCCCGGGATCATCGACCTCGACGGTGTCGGCGTCGGCGCACCCGAGGATGACATCGCCAACCTCGCCGCCCACCTCCGGCTGCGAGCCATGCAGGCGGGGATGGCTCCGGCCGTCGGGCTGCGCCGGGCGCGAGCCCTTCGCGCCTCGTATCCGACCCGGCCCGGCCGCGGGCCGCTCGACCCGAACCGAATCGAGGCCGTCGAGCGCCACACGTGGTTCCGGCTCGCCTGCCTCTACCGATTCCGCCACGCCAGCCGTCACCTCACGCCGGAGCTCCTACGTCTCGCCGCCGGACTCGAGCGGGAGCACCAGCGTGACCTCGCCGCCACCGAGCTCGCTCGGTCCGATCCGTAGCGAACCGCCGATGTTCTCGGCCGTCCGGCGGGCGATGTCGAGACCGAGTCCGGTCGAGCCGCCCGGGCTCACGCCGGGTGCTGCGTCCGAGTCGTCGAACCCGGATCCGGCGTCGGCGACACAGATCAGCGCGCGGGCGCCGTCGCGGCGGAAGCCGACGGTCAACGCGTCGCCCTCGTCGGTGTGGCTGAACACGTTCTCGATCAAGACATCGACGGCTGCGGCCAGATCGGCCTCGGACAGACCGACCCAGAGTGGGCCGTCGCCGCGGTCGAATCGCCATGGCCGCTGCTGGTCCTCGGCGAGGACCGACCAGAACTCGGAGCGATCGGTCACGACGGCGGCGGCGTCGCACCCGGCTGCGACGGTGGACATCGAGCTGCGGGCTTCCTCGATCAGGTCGTTCACCACGGCCGTCACATCGTCGACATCGCGGCGGAGCTCCGACGCCAGGTCGTCGTCGGTGATCTGGTCGAGCCTCATCCGAAGCTTGGTCAACGGCGTCCGCAGTCGATGCGACAGCTCGGCCACCAGCTCCCGCTCGCGATCGAGCATCGACGAGACCCGCGAGCCGAGGTCGTTGAAGGCGCCCGACAGCTCGACGAGCTCGGCCGGGCCATCGGGTGTGACCCGCGTGTCGAGCTCACCGTCGCCGAGGCGCCGCGCGGCAACGGCGAGCTCTTGCGTCGGGTGCACGACCGAGCGGGCCAGTCGGTCCGCGACGATCACCGAGATCCCGACCAGCGCGACCGCCACGATGGCGAGTGCGCTCCAGGCCCGCAGCTGGCCCCGGTGGAGGTCACTGTCGGGAACGAACACCCGGATCGCCGACAGCTCTCCAGGACCCGTGGCGACAGCGGCCACGACCTCGACCCCGCCGGACACGCCGCCGATGTCGGATGCGCCCGTGCGCAGCGCCGCCTCGAGCCGAGGCGACGCATCGACCGACGCTCCGAGCGTGGAGCCCGATTCGATGATCACCGTCATCCGGCCGTCGCGGCCGCTGTCGGTGGCGCCGATGGCCGACTCGACCTGTGCGGTCGTGGCGCCCGAAACCAGCGCGGGAACCACGGCCGCCGCATCCGCACGCGCGGCGTCGATCGCTCGATCCTCGGCGGTGCTGCGGACCAAGAAGGCGAGCGGGACGACGAAGGCCAACGCGACGAGCACCGACACCGCGACGAAGACGAGGACGAGCCGTCGTCTCATGTCGGATCGATGAGCTTGACCCCGACGCCGCGAATGGTGTGCAGGTAGTGCGGCTCGGCGGCGGTCTCACCGAGCTTCCGTCGGAGCCAGGAGAGATGAACGTCGATGGTCTTGTCGGCGCCACCGTAGGGCTGCCGCCACACCTCGGCGTACAGCTCCTGGCGGCTCACGACCTCTCCCGCTCTCGCCGCGAGGTGAGCGAGGAGATCGAACTCCTTGCGATTCAACGTCACCGGCTCCCCGTCGAGCTCGACGATGCGCGAACGGAGATCGATGCGGATGCCACCCACTTCGAGACAGTGGGATGGGCCGGTCACCTCGGCCCGCCGGATCACCGCACGAACTCGCGCTTCCAGCTCGGCTCCCGAGAGCGGCTTCACCACGTAGTCGTCGGCGCCGGCGTCGAGCAGTCGGACGATCTCCTCGTCGTCGTCACGGGCCGTTGCGATGATCACGGGGACATCGGAAACCGAGCGGATCATGCGCAACAGATCGCTGCCGTCGAGGTCGGGAAGGCCGAGATCGAGCACGACCGCGTCCGGCGCGTTGTCGATCACCCCCTGGAGGCCGGCCATCGCGGTGGCCTCGGCCCACACGATGTGTCCCGCATTCGACAGGGCCCGGACCGCGAGGTCGCGGATCTGATGTTCGTCCTCGATGACGAATACCGATGCCATGCCACGAACCGTAAGTGACGCTGGTGCTGTCCGCGACGCGTTTTGGGTTCTTTTAGGGTTGGTTTGAGTCGATCGTCGGATCGATGGAGCCAGACTGGACAGTGTGAAGACGGTTGCGCTCACTCTCCTCTGGATCGCCGGCAGCGCCGCCGCGATCGGCGTCGCCTGGGCGGGGGTGAACGTCGTCGACGACGAGGTCATCGACCCGGCTCCGGCCGTGAGCGCGCCGACTTCGACGTTCGAGACCGCGGCAGGTCGGCTGCCCGAGTCACCGACGCCCGGTGTTGCGAGCGCACCCGACGACGAGATCATCGACGCCGATCCCGAGACGGGACAAGAGCCGCTCCGGCCCGAGGCCGCTCCGGAGCCGGCCCCGACGAGTGAACCCGGCGCGACTCCGACGCCGAGTCAACAGCCAGCCGGTACGAACGAACCGGCGACGACGCCGGAGCCACAACCCCAGGCGACGGTC
>JAOTZB010000456.1 GCA_029861625.1 Acidimicrobiia bacterium | reverse complement strand
ATGGCCTCATCGCGGTGGGGATCGGCTCCGACGGCTCGCTCGAGGTGATCGACATGGTGACCGGCTCGGTCACGCGTCGATTCGGCGCCGTCGACTCGGCCGGAATCCAACAGCCGATATCGCTCAACGACGACGGCTCGGTGGCGGTCACGATCGACCGCGACGGGACGGTGTCGATGTGGTTCGTGGCCGACGGTGAGGTCGTCGCCAGCCGGGCCGGGAGCGAGACGGCAGCCACCCGGTGGCTCTCGGAGGCACTTGCCGCACGGCTGTCGAGCGCGGTGGCACCCGATGCCAGTCGCGTGGCGATCCGGGTGCCGGCCATCGGCACGACACCGGTGACCTGGGTCGTGCTCGACACCGATGCGCACTCTTGGGTGCAGCGCGCATGCGATCTTGCGGGTCGCGCGCTCACCGACGACGAGCGGACCGATCTCGGCCTCGCGCCGTCGCCCGGCGCCTGTGGCTGACGCCGGCTGGGCGACGTGCAGGAATGCGATCCCTCACGCGCTGTCGATGGTTGTGTCGTAGGCTGCGCCCCAGTCGAAACCGGGGGGGTACCTGGACGATGGGGCATCTGCTTGCACACCTGGGCGCACCATCGGCCCGGGTTCGCGGCATCGTCGTGGTGTTCGCCCTGGTGGGACTCTCGTGTAGCACCGACAACCTCTCGGTCGAGACCGAGGCGGCTGACGAGGCCGCCGAGGAGCAGTCGGAGCCGGGGCCGGTCGACGAACCCGACGATTCCGACGACGCTGCGGTCGAGCCGCCGGTCACAGACGACGAGGAGCCGGCCGACGAGGAGCTACCGGGCGAGGAGCCCTCCGAACCCGAGCTGACCGAGGGATGTGCGGGTGATGGGAGCGGGACGTTCGCTCCCAACACCGGCGATATCGACCGCGACGGGCAGCCCGACATGATCTGGGGGTTCACCGGCGAGGGTGGCACGGCCTTCGGCGTCGAGACCGCTGCGGGAGCCACGAGTGGGATCGACTTCGCCGACGGGAGCTTCGGCGACGGATCGACCGTCCCGGTGGCGCTCGTTGCACCGGCCCAGGACGGGCTCCCGACGCTCATCTTCGTGCAGAGCGGACAGCTGGCCGGCCTCTACACGTTCGAGAATTGCGCGCTTCGGCCCGCGACCAACGACGGTGGCGGCTTCTACGAGTTCGCGATCGGGGCCGGTGCGAGCCAGTTCGGCACCGGTGTCGGCTGCACCGACGTGAACGGCCGGTTCGAGCTGGTCGGCCTGAACATCGTCCGTGGCGACGATGCGTCGGTCGACTGGGAGCGCACGATCATCGAGCTCGACGGCACAACCGCGACGAACGGTGCCATCGACAGCGGCACGTTCGACGTCGGTGTCGACGACACGAGCATCGCCCTGCTCTCGACCGTGTCCTGCGGTGCCCTCAGCATCGACCGCGACGGATTCACCTTCTTCGTCGACGAGGGCGACCCGCTGGCGCAACCCTTCGCCGACCTCTTGGCCGCCAGGGCCGCGTGGCGGGCGAATGCCGGCCGGACGTACGTCATCGCCTACAACAACCTGGCCGAGGGCGAGCGTACGTTGCGCTGCGTGCGTGGCGTCGCCGGAGATCCGTGGAGCGTCACCGATGGGGCCGGGATCGGCGCATTCGGACCGTTGTGCGAAGAACAGGGGTTTGCCTTCGTCGATACCGCACCTCGCGGCGTCGAGGGGTTGTTCGGTCTCATCGCTCGGAGCTTCACCTCGGACCCGCAGCCGCTCGAAGTGTCCGTCGACTACGACCCGATCACGGGTGTGCCGATGACGATTGCCATCGTGAGACCCGACATCGACGCGTCCGCGTTCGAAACCGTCGAGTTCTTCTTCGACGACGGCGCCGCGCCGCCGATTGCCGAGTCCGTGCCCGTCAACCAGGCATCGCTCGACGCCGCCCGGGCGCGCTGGCAACAAGAGGCGCCGGCCAGCGGATTCCAGAGCGAGGTGTTCTGGATGAGCTACCAGTTGCCGAACGAAGGGCCACCGTTGATCATCTGTGTCTCAGGCACGGCGCAAGACGTCGCCTTCGCCACAGAGTTCGGTAGCGGTTGCACACCGCCGGGCGAGGTTTTCGGGGAGGAGGTCTACGGTGTGGTCGGCCTGTTCGACCTCGTCCAGCTCGCTCTCGATCAGGGCATCGCCGTCGAGGCCGCGTTCGACGAAGTGAGCGGCCGCCCGTTGAGCATCGTCGTGCCCGGCGAACCCGAAACCGACAGCGGGTTCTTCGTGACCGTCGACCGCTTCGTCTGGGAAGGCACGGTCGATTGAACCTCGAGGACAGGAGCAGGCATGGATCGCCCTGAAGGAATCGTCGACTTCACGCCCGATCCGAGCCTGTTCCCGTTC